>NZ_JAVRCL010000006.1:0-200653 GCF_034530775.1 Nostoc sp. DedSLP04
GCTGCGGCAACGATAGTTTAGGGGTTGCCCTACGCAAAAATAGCTCGATGCCAGGTTCTATTTTTATAATAAAAGCCCTAGCTCCACAGCCTGGGGCTTTTTGTTATTTATGGTTCTGTGACAGCAATTAATAACTATATTCAGATTGATTATTGTAGTACTTGCAATCTCCATTTGTAGAGCGATCGCACTAACAATTTATCGTAATTTTGGCGAACTATAAAAACACTAGGGCGTGTCATCAATTAGGTAAACTGGAATCAGAACAGCTGGAAAAGAATAAATACTCTTGAAAACGATGACGCGCCGATACGCATTACGAGATGACCAGTGGGAGAGAATCAAAGACCTGCTACCTGGGCGAGAGGGCTATGTGGGAGCCACGGCGAAAGATAATCGATTGTTTATCGAAGCAGTGTTATATCGTTATCGAGCAGGCATCCCCTGGCGTGACTTACCATCGCGATTCGGGGATTTTCGGGTGATTCACACCCAGTTCAGTCGATGGTCAAAAACAGGTGTGTTGTGTGGGAGCAGGTGTTTCAGCACTTGGACGATGATGCCGACAACGAATATGCCATGATTGACTCCACGATTGTCCGCGCCCATCAGCATAGTGCGGGTGCAAAAGGGGGGAGCCATCTACTGAAGCCATTGGTCGCAGTAAAGGGGGATTGAGTACCAAGATTCATGCTGTGGTGGATGCTTTAGGCAACCCACTGAGCTTTCATTTGACACCAGGGCAAGCCTGTGACTTGGATAGAGCAGACCAACTGCTACCCAATATTGTGGCGGACACAGTACTGGCTCCTAATGGCTATGATGCCGATGAGCGAGTAATTAACGAATGGCGCTCAATTTGTTGCCACTAGCCGTGGAGCTTTTGCTAATGTAGAAATTACTTTTGTTGGAAATCCTTCCATAGATTTTTTTAAATTTAATAGCAATTTTATTAAAGCTGGAAATATCCAAATTAACGCAACTGATGGTGTTAATATTTCTGGTTTTAATCCAATCACTGGCAATTCCAGTGGATTATTTACAGATACTATAACTATAGGTAATAGTGGCAATATCACTGTAAATACTGATGTTTTTCGTATATCCGATAGTGCTTTATTAGACGCGAGAACTAATAATTTTGGTGATGGTGGGAATATTACAGTCAATGCACGAATAGTGGAGGCTCGTCATGGGGGGCAACTTATTACAACTACCATAAGAGGTGGTAATGCAGGTAAGATTATAGTCAATGCTAAAGACAAAGTAATTGTTTCAGATACCTACATAAATCCTGATAATACAGAAACTCAACTTCCTAAAAGGTTTCCCGAAGATGATGCTAATAGTGGTTTCTTTGTTCGTTCTTCAGGCTTTGGTGTCGCAGGTGATATTGAAGTTAACTCGCCCAAAGTTACTTTAGATAAACAGGGAAGATTCATAGCTGAATCAACATCAGGCAATGGGGGTAATATTAAGCTGGTAATTAGGGATTTACTTCTCATGCGTCGTGGTGGTCAAATCTCTACCAACGCAGGCACTGCGCAAGCTGGTGGTGATGGCGGTAGCATCAATATCAACTCAAAATTTATCATCGCCATTCCCAAAGAAAACAGCGACATTAGCGCCAATGCTTTTGAAGGGCGTGGTGGAAATGTCGAAATTAACTCGCAAGGTATCTTCGGTATCGAAGCGCGTTCAAAGCCAACTGAAAAAAGCGATATTACTGCCAGTTCCGAATTAGGTGTTTCAGGTGCGATCAACATTAACGTACCTGATACCAGTTCCATCCAAAACAGCTTCACCGAATTACCTCCAGTCATCGACGCTAACGCACTCATCGCCAATAGTTGCATTTCACGCGGCACAAAGCGACAAGAAAACTCTTTTACCATCACAGGTTCTGGTGCCTTGACTACTAATCGTCCTGGGGTTTGGGTTTCTAACTACATAACTGGTGAGGTGAGAGGTGTCGAAACTACATACCGTCCCTGGAAGAAAGGCGATCCGATTATCGAACCGCAAGGTCTATATCGGCTGAATAATGGGCAGTTGCTATTGAGTCGAGAATGTTCTTAATTTTGGATCAAGTCGAGCTAAAATCATGACGGGAAGAAGCCCATAACTCCTAAATATGTGTCTCTATGCAAGATGCATACATGGTTCACACAGATGATAAAAATTACAAGTTTTAACAGTGCCGGTAAACTGACCGCTCTTTTGTGTTTGATAACTCTCTTACTCACGCCTTGTGTGATTATAAATGCAGGAGAACGTGGTGTATTAATGAAATTTGGCGAAGTACAAAACCAGATATTAGGAGAAGGACTTCACTTAATTATTCCTGTAGTCAATACTGTGAAAAAGTTGAGTATTAGAGTCCAAAAACAGGAAATTTCTGCTGAGGCTTCTTCCAAAGATTTACAAAATGTTTTTGCCGATGTAGCTCTCAATTGGCATATTATTCCCCAGGAAACAAATGTCATTTTTCAGGAAATTGGAGATGAACAAAATGTAGTTATTCGGATTATTAGCCCAGCCGTTGAAGAAGTACTAAAAGCGGTAATAGCAAAGTATACTGCTGAAGAAATTATTACTAAACGAGGAGAAGTGAAGAGTGGAGTAGATGATGCCTTGTCCACAAGATTGGGTAGCTATCACGTTGCAGTTGATGATATTTCTCTAGTTCATGTCCATTTTTCAGAACGATTTGATGAGGCGGTGGAGGCGAAGCAGATTGCTGAACAAGAAGCAAAACGAGCAGAATTTATCGCATTGAAAGCAACAAAAGAGGCTGAAGCAAAAGTGAATTTAGCCAAAGGAGAGGCTGAGACGCACAGATTATTACGTGATGGTTTAACTCCAGAAATTCTGCAAAGGCAAGCACTAGAAAAATGGAATGGTAAGTTGCCATTAATTGTAAGTAAGGAGGCTCCAAAATTATTGAATTTAAGTGAATTTTTAAAATTTGATGAGAATTGATCTTCTTGTTCGCTGATTTACTCTCCATTAACAGACTCAAAACCCCGATTTTTTGAAATAGTATGGACGTATAGAGGTGCGCCCATACTATCGATTCCTTTGGAGAAAGGATGATCAACTAAATTAACTGTTGGAGAATAAAATGGGAGAATCGAGAATCTTCAACTGGATCAATAGCATAATCAACAGTGTATAAACTGTTGAAGAAATTAGACCTGTGAACAATTCTTTTTTGAGGTTATGCTCTTGAGGTTCTTTTTGAAAAATGTCCTTAGAACCGAATTGCATCAAGAGAATTCCCACAATATTAGAGAGCCAATATCCGATAATTGAACAAGGTAGAAGCAATTTTGGGGAAAGTAAACTACATGCATACCCAAAACCATAAGCTATTGGCAGATTGAATAGTAGGTCATTCCACCAACATAGTGGTGATAGTAAATATCCTAGTACCAGAAAAAATCCACCTCTGAGTTTTTTGAAAATGTCTTTTTTGAATTTTACTGGAGTAGACTGTTGTAATTGCTCTAGTGCTGTGTCTCTTGTTACATTCAACTCTTGACTAACGTTTTGGACGCTTTCCATAAAAACCCACTATTCCTATCGTCTTAGTGCAGTTTAATATATAAACTAAATTAACGTCTAGTACACGAGTGATAACATTTTGGCTTTTTGATGCTGAAGGTTTTACCACAGAATAGTTTCAGCAAAATTGAGGTTTAAATCAGCTGCCACTTAAAAACATCTGATTTATATCTAGAGACATATCAGTTAGGTCGCTGCTTACAAAATATGGGTTTTTGTTTCGGTATCTGAGCAAAACAGAAACAATTTATACACAATTTAGACAATTAAGGCTATTTGTCGCTCAACAAGTCTTAAAGTCTAAATATCCCTTTCTAAATCATAGCATACTATGAATTCCAAGACCGATACTGTAATAGCCAGAGCCTTATTAGTTTGGGGTGGATGTTGAGTTGTAAAATTTTTATGTTTTTGCATTTAGCAGAAGCAGAAATTTTAACTAATAATAGCTACAATAAAAGTGCTAAAGCATCTTAATCGAAAAATGACAGATTTAACTCCAAATAGCACCTTTGTAATAGCAGGAATTGTTTTTATAACGATTGCTGTAATTGGACAATCTAAATTAGCTTTTATTGAAATCAATCCTGGTTGTTTTGGGAGAATTTTGGCTTTATTTATTGGTGTTTCTAGCCTATTATATGCTTTAGGAATACTAAACTTTTCAGCAGAAAATTTGGACTTATTAAGAAATTCTCTGACAGAACAAATAAAACAGAGAATCAGTCAAATTAATGAGATTTTACAAGGCTCGTAAAAAATCAAATTAGCTATTGCTTTACCTTTACCAAAACTGTCGTAGAATCTCCCCTGGCTTTCTATCCCAGGTGTCGATATGCTTGTATATAAAATTATCTTGATTGAGTTTATATGTCGAATAGCCATTGAAAAGTAACCCTGCTTTCCAGGGAACGCGCAACACCCCCCTCACTGTCCATTTTGCTAAAATCGTATCTTCATCTGACTGATAGATCTCATGTACATCAAAGAAAATTCGGGTAAAAAAGAGCCGAGCGTGAAATCGTAAAGTCCAAAATATAATGCGATAGTTAAATTTGTATTTGAATGTATTCACGGGGTCTTTAAAATAGATATCCTGTGTATAAATGTTATAAGAAATATCTTTTTCAAAAAGTGTCGGTAAATCTTCTTTTAAAGTATTAATTACCTTTTCCACTGACAATTTATATTCCACGCGCCTTTTTCCTTAAAAAATCTTTTTTAACAAATTTTCCATTCCTGACCAAATAGAAGATGTCGTCTTGTGACTCACACCACCTGCACTCAAATCTGACAATGTGGGAAATGATGCAAACTTAGCATAAGGCCCATTTCGCAAAACTTTAGCAAGGGCATTGTTATTCTCGCGCAAACCTTCGTAAAAAAAGAATACCTCTCCTTGAATGCCAAGTTGACGATTGTATTCAATTACCTGCACCAGATATTCTGGACTAATACAGTAAGAGCCAAGCTTCATCAATATTCCTGGTGCTAACTTGGGCAGTGTTGTATCTGTAAACTGTTGGTTTACTAGTTTATCAACGATCGCCTGATAACTCCTAAAGTCACGGCGATAAATCTGCGGCTGAATCATATCAACGATTCCCCGCTTCAGCCATGCGGGTGAGTCTTGCAGATATTCCTGGAATGCCCAATCATAAATATTAGGTGCGATCGCTACTAATAAATTAGGATTCACCGCTTTCACCTTCCAGTAGAGATGCGCCAAAAACTCACTGAGAATATCTGCACGCCACTGTAACCATTGCTTATCCTTGTGGTTCTGTGGTGGATTGCGATCGAATTCCTGGCGATAACGGTTGACAGTTACCCGATCGTAGCCACCTTCAGAGGGTAATGCAGGGAAGCGATCGTCTCCTTGAATACCATCCACATCATAATTATTCGCAACTTCCAGCACTAAGTTTAAGAAGAATTCCTGCACCTGTGGATCGAGTGCATTCAACCACTCAAAGCCGTTTTTCTTCAGTAAGTTACCCTTATAATCACGCGCAGCCCATTCCGGTTTTTTTTGTAAAAGTACACCACCATTCAAATTGTAGGAACTGGCAAAACCGTATTCAAACCAAGGAATGACTTTCAACCCGACTCGCCGCGCCTCAACTATCACCTCTTCTAAAGGGTCGCCACCTACAGACATCGGGTCAATTTCGACTCCAAATGTCTGCTGCATTGTTTGACTGGGATACAGAGTTACTGCTTTGTTCCAAACAACGGGAAACACCACATTAAATCCCGTTTCGGCCAGGAAATCCATCGCCTCAGCAATGCGTTCCTTCGATCTAAGAACTTGACTATCAGTAGTAGTCAACCAAATACCACGAGTTTCTATTATTGCCATTTCTTTGAAGAAGAATTCAGGAGTCACAATGGGCTAAACGCCCCGCTACCGCTAACAGGAGTCAGAAGCAATTAGTGGGTTAAATTTTCTTGTTTTGTAGGGGTTTTAAACCCGATTATTCGTCCGCCAATCGTACAGAATTAATTCTGAATTCTGACTCCTAATTCCTGAATTCTGTTTGATTGAAATTCTCGACACTGCACCATCTAAACACTGACTAGTCGACGATACCGCGCTTGTATTATTGTGTAAATCCCATAAGCAACTAAACCTAGTGCCACAATACCCAAAAGCCATGCTCCGTTAGGCTGTTGTGCTAGCGTCTGTAATACTTCATCCAAACCTTCTGCGGTAGCGGCGTTCGATTGCCTTGCAGCTTCAATTAAAAACCAACCGATAATGCAAAATACGATACCCCGTGCCGCTAAACCAAATCTGGAAATTCTCATTACCCATTGGGCTTGTGTGTTGCTTAATTCAGTTAAATTGAGTTCTTTACGAAATTTGCCACTAAAAGCTTGATAAAACTGATAGAAACCTAGAGCAATTACAAACACCCCCACAGTTCCAACTAACCATTGGCCAAAAGGTTGAGAAAGCAAACGTGCTGTCGAATCTTCAGTAGAATCACTACTATTTTTACCACTGCCTGTACCCATAACGATTTGCACAGCACTTAAGGCTAAACTTGCATAAATCAAGCCATTAACTGCGTAACCAATTCGTATTGCTAAACCTTTGGCATCATTACCTTTATTTTCTGGGTCTTTAATTGCCTGTACAAAACGCCAGATTACGTATCCAATCAAGCCAATTGCAACTAGAGTCAGCAAAAATTGACCAAATGGCTGGTTGACGATTGTTTGGAGAGCGCCTTGCGTATCAGTTGTTTTACCACCCCTGCCAAAAGCTGTCTGTGCTGCCAGTAGTCCAACTATACCGTAAACTACTCCCTTAGAAATATAGCCAAATCGTCCCAGTCGCTCAACCCACAATGAAGGATGGTTTGTCAACTGTTGTGTCATGGTAGTTGGGAAGAATTATATCTACCTTTTACCAAAATTTGCCCACGATTCACATCTACCTCAAGACAAATTGTCTAATATTTGTGCAAAAAATCACTATCGGAATACTGTCTTTCAATAGATGTGAGACCGATCAAAATAATATTAAACTTGCTAAGTACAGTATTAGTATTTAGTATTTTTTAATGCTGAATTTGGATTAATTATGTCTCTAATAGAAAGTTCTTGGAAACACGAATATATAATTACCAATCGGGTAAAACTACACTACGTTACCCAAGGTGAAGGCCCTTTAATGTTGATGTTGCATGGGTTTCCTGAGTTTTGGTATTCTTGGCGGCATCAAATACCAGAATTTGCCCAAAATTTTAAAGTCGTTGCCCTTGACTTGCGTGGCTACAACGATAGTGATAAACCAAATGAGCAATCAGCTTATGTCATGGATGATTTTATCAAAGATGTTGAGGGAGTAATTAAAGGATTAGGATATCAAAAATGTGTATTAGTTGGACATGATTGGGGTGGTGCGATCGCTTGGAATTTCGCATACACTCACCCCGAAATGTTAGAACAATTAATTATTCTTAACCTACCTCATCCTGCTAAATTTGCCCAAGGGTTACGCACTCCCCAACAGTTGCTACGTAGCAACTACGTATTTTTCTTTCAACTACCGTGGATACCAGAATTACTTTTACAGTCTTCAGACTACCAAGCTATTGAAACAACTTTTAAAAGTATGGCAGTTAACAAGAGTGCTTTCAGTAAAGCGGATATTGACGCTTATAAAAATGCTGCTGCAAAACGCGGTGCCCTCACAGCAATGTTGAACTACTACCGCAATATTTTTCAACAAAGAATGCTAAATCCAAATTGGGGTGTTCTGGAAGTGCCAACACTGATGATTTGGGGAGAAAATGACACTGCACTTGGCAAAGAACTAACCTACGATACCGCAGCTTATGTCAGGGATTTTCAAATCAAGTACATTCCTAATTGTGGCCATTGGGTGCAGCAAGAACAGCCGGAATTAGTTAATCAGTATATGCGAGAATTTCTGAGGACTTAAGCTAAACTATCAATTGATAAATAAAGTATAAATACTCATCAAATTAGCTATAGCGGATAGCGCCAGCTTTTAATTTTTAAAGATTTAATAGTAATTTAAGAGGGGACGTTTTTGAGGAATTATTCGGTAAAAATTGCCAAAAAGTCAGAATTAATGGCATTTTTGAGATCACTTTTATCTGAGTTTCAGATCGCAACTACCTTGTCAGGAGATAGATTGTCACAAGAGAGATTGACCTCACGAAGTTTAGTGAGATAATAGAGTTGTGAGGGACAGAACGGACGCAAACTTGATTATTAAGGGGGAAATTATGAAACTCCAGCTATTAGCGGCCATGGCCTTAGCAACACCCCTATTTTTCGCTAGCTCGGTTAGAGCCGAGAATCCACAGGATTTACAAAAGCTGCTTTCAACTGGGGAATGTGTTGAGTGCGAACTATCAGGAGCTAACCTCAGTGGCGCTCATTTAATTGGTGCTGACTTGAGAGGCTCGAAGCTCCAAGGAGCTAACCTTGTAGGAGCTAACCTCGAAGGTGCTGACTTAACTGGTGCAAACTTGGCAGGTGCTAACCTAACATCTGCTTATGTAACCAATGTGAATTTAAAGCAAGTCAATCTCAACGGAGTAAATTTTACTGGCGCTACTATTCACGATTCTAATGTGTATCAAGCATCAATGAACAATCTAAATCTTACTGATGCGGAAATATTTAACACTGGAATCGGGATTGGTGGTGAAGACGCTGAAATTCCCGATTGGAAATAGCCCAACTGACTACACAGCTAAAAATCAATACAACATAGGTTTTGGTGGGTTTTAAATCAAATAAACGACTTTTTTGCCAGAATTATCCTTAAAACCTGCCTCTACAGAAATATTAATAAAAATGAAATTCCCTTTGCGTTGTAATTACTTTACTATGGCAAAAGCAGAGGGGATTTCTTTTTGCGATCGCACTGATATCCACACAAAAAAGTGCAATTAAAATCTAAAAATCTTCACTATTTCCCATTAAAGAAAGGACTTTACTCCTCCCTCTCCTTACGGAGACGCAACGCGTTCGCCTTTTAGGGGAGCGAGAGGTCTGTCGAACTCACGTTAATTGAAAATCAGGGTTTCGGCTATTACTTGTGTAAGTTGTATCTGGCACAAAGAAGGTTTTTTCGCTAGATGCAGCCGGACACTATTGATTTGGCACGATTTTTGCACAAAAGGATTGTGACCGCTCCATAGCTGACAAAATATCACTAAAGACTTATGCAACAACAGCGAAGACCGAGTAAGAAGAGTTTGCGATCGCTTGATTACTTGAATGTGTTTCTCGCAGATGTGCGCGATGGTGTTGGGCCATATCTGAGTATTTACCTGAAAGCTTCAGCAAATTGGAACCCAGCCCAGATTGGCATGGCGATGTCAGCTTCGGCAATTGCCACAGTTATTGCTCAAACACCAGCTGGTGCATTGGTTGACAGGCTACGTCAAAAACGAATGTTGATTGTACTGGCGGCTGTGTTTGTTTCTATCGGCTGTATTGCTATGGGCTTGTTCCCCAACTTGCCTGTTGTCATTGGCTCTCAGATTATGATTGGGATTGCTGCTGCAATTTTTCCACCTGCGATTACTGCTATTACTCTGGGACTTGTAGGACATGAGAGATTAGATAGGCGAGTAGGTCGTAATGAAACATTTAACCATACAGGAAATCTGCTAGCTGCTACTCTCGCTGGTTTAGTGGGTTACTTTATTGCCCGCAAGGCAATATTTTTCTTGGTTGCAGCTATGGCTGTGGGCAGTATTATTTCAGTGAGGATGATTCGCGAAAGAGAGATTGACCACGAACTAGCGCGTGGAGATGGTGAAGAGAGAGAGGAGGAAGATAATCAAAAACATCAGCAGGGCTATGAAGGCATATTGCAATTATTGAGCGATCGCCAAATCTTATTCTTTACTATTGCAGTAGTTCTGTTTCACTTTGCCAATGCTGCTATGTTACCGCTAGTTGGTCAAGAATTGGCACAGGGTAAAGGGACAAGTGACACAGTTTATATGTCTGCTTGTATTATTGTCGCTCAGTTAGTGATGATTCCAGTGTCTAACTTGGCTGGGCGTTTTGCACATACAGCCCGAAAACCTATATTTTTGCTGGGTTTTGCCGTCTTACCGATTCGAGGAGTGCTGTATACGTTTTCGGGCAATCCCTATTTTCTCGTTTCTGTGCAAATTCTGGATGGTATTGCAGGCGGGATTTTTGGTGTGCTTTCGGTGTTAATGGTAGCTGATTTGACTAAAGGCACGGGACGCTTTAATGTTACCCAAGGAATGCTCAATACTGCTATTGGCATTGGTGCGGGTTTGAGCAACGTGCTGGCTGGATTTGTGGTTAAAAGTGCTGGTTACAATGTTGGTTTTTTGATTTTAGCAGCGATCGCAGTTGTGGCTTTAGCAGTTTTTTGGTTCTGTGTACCTGAAACAAAAACAGGAGTTAATAGAAAAGCATCACCTCAAACCGCTTAGGGCAGTCATTAATTATTAGTCATTAGTCATTAGTCACTTGTACTGAGCGTAGTCGAAGTATTAGTCGTTAGTCATTAGTCCAAAATAAACCTGTTCACTCCTTAACATGGTTTGAATTAGTCCCATAAAAGACAAAGTTTTTCCACCCACAAGAGGCGAGGTATGCACTAAAATCCAATGACCAATGACAAATGACCAATGACTACTTAATCAAAAGCATCTAGCAAAATCATGATTGTTTTCAGATACATCATCATTGGACTGACTTATATCGGTTTGGGTTTAGGATATCTCCCTGGTTTGCGGATGAACCGAGCCAGTATTGCTTTAGTTGGTGCATCTTTGCTGATGGCATTCGGGGTATTAGACCTCAAAGAAGCATGGCAAGCAATAGACTATAAAACGCTGATTTTCCTGTTTGGGATGATGATAATCAGCACGAACTTAGCTTACGCTGGTTTTTTTCAACTAACCCTTGATACAGTTACACACTTCACCCGCAGCCCTTTGGGTTTGCTGATTGTTTTAACTTTTGGCAGTGGAATTCTCTCCGCTTTTTTTCTGAACGATACCATCGCTCTAATTTTGACTCCTTTGGTTCTCGGTTTAACCCAAACTTTGAACCTCAATCCGATTCCTTACTTACTTGCCTTGGCAGGAGCAACAAATCTGGGTTCCGTGGCTACCTTAAGTGGCAATCCACAAAATATTTTGATTGGTTCCTTCTCTGGGATCAGCTATCTCGATTTTGCAAAAGCATTGACTCCCATTGCATTAGTAAGTTTGTTAATCCAAATTGGGTTATTGTGGTGGCTTTATCCTGATGTCCGTTCTACTAAATCTTGTCCGAGTGTAACCCCCGTGCGTTACCGCATATTTAAACCGTTGCTTACTAAAAGCCTATTGATAACCGGAGGATTATTAATTGCATTTTTAATTGGGATACCTCCAGCCCAAGCAACACTTGTAGCTGCTGGTTTACTGTTCATTACTAGGCGAATCAAACCGCAACGAGTTTTAAATAAAGTTGATTGGGATTTACTGGTGATGTTTTCTGGACTATTTGTTGTGACTGCTGGAGTAGAAAAATTAGGCATATTGAATTTATTTAGCGGTTTAGTTTATAATCCCTTGAGCATATTAGGAATTACTGCTCTGCTTTCAAATTTAGTTTCTAATGTTCCAGCAGTATTATTACTACAACATTTAATTCCCCATCCAGACACGAAAACTTGGTTACTATTAGCAGCAGGATCTACTTTAGCTGGTAATCTAACTTTGTTAGGTTCAGTTGCCAATTTAATTGTTGCTGAGGCTGTTGCAAAACTTGGTTATCAATTGTCATTCTGGGAACATCTGCGTTTTGGTCTACCGTTAACTGTCGTGACTCTTATCCTGGCTTATTTTTGGATTTAGTTATTTGTCATTGGTCATTTGTCATTTGTCATTTGTCATTGGTTATTTGTCATTTGTCAACAATCAAACTTAAAATTTCAGGCTCAAAGGTGCAACGTTCAGGTTCAAAGGTGCAACTTCCAGGCTCAAAGGCTCAATGTTCAGGTTCAAAGACGCAACTTCCAGGCTCAAAGGCTCAATGTTCACCTTCAAAGGCGCAACTTTCAGGTTCAAAGCCGCAACGTTCAGGTTCAAAGGTGCAACTTCGAGGCTCAAAGGCGCAACGTTCACCTTCAAAGGCGCAACTTTCAGGTTCAAAGCCGCAACGTTCAGGCTCAAAGGCGCAACGTTCAGGTTCAAAGGCTCAACTTTGATATTTCAAGAGACTTCCTTGCTTCTTGCTCTTGCTTCCCATCTTTTTATCAGTCAACTTGCGCTGATGTGATGACTTTATTCCGGCAATTTTACGGTATTTTGTGACTGTTCTGCGAGTGATTGGCAGACAAAATTGGATTTTCAAAAGCTGGGCTAATTGCTCATCAGTATGAGGATTGGCGGGTGATTCTTCTGCAATTAACTGTAATAGCATCTGTTGGATTTGTTGAGGAGTACGTCCGCCTACTCCGACAGGAACACATAGTGAATGCAACGGAATTATCCGACTGTGTTGATTGCAAACTAATATATACCGTCCCCGCACAATCCGACTGACTGTAGAGTTACTAAGTCCTACCGATTGAGCTACTAATTGCTGAGGGGTAGATACTAAGTCTAATTTATCCCGACTCTGCAAAAAAGCTTGCTGTCGCTCAACTAAAAATTTCCCAACTTTGAGCAGATTTTCTTGCCATTGTTGCAAAGCTGTGAGTAAATTTCTAGCTTTTTGTAATAATGCTTCTAGTTGTTGGGTATCTCGCCTTGCTTTTGGTGATTCCTGCAAAAGCTTAATGGCTTCGGAATTCAGACAAAAACGTTGTTTGACTTCATAAGCTAAAGAAATTTGCCAACTTCCAGCTATTAGCTCAACCTTTAAATCGGGGGTGACGATGGGAGCATCGCTACCACCGAAGTTTCTGGCGGGACGGGGTTCTAATTCTTGAATCTCATGAATAGCATCGGTGATTTTCTCGATGTCAACATTAATATTTTGGTTCAGTTTTTGTAATAGTACTTGATAATTTTGCTTTGACTCGGAAGTATTGCCAATACAATTTGCTATGTCTTCTAAATAATTTTTAACTAGTAAAAAAGCTAGACTTTCAGGCTGGTTTGTGAGTTGTATTAACAGACATTCTTGCAGGGTTCGCGTACCAATTCCAGGTGGATCTAAACTTTGGAGGAGAGGAATAACAGCCTCTAGTTCTTTTGCACTCCAGATACTACCATTTGCCCAAACTTCTGGAGTTTCTTCTAAGTAACCTGAGTTTGATAACCACTGAGTTAGATAGGTTAAGGCTTTACGTTGTCTTGATGGGATTGACAAAGCTGATATTTGTCCAAGAAGATGCTCGCTTAAACTTAATTCCTGGGCGATGGGACTATACCAATTAGGTAGAATATCATCTAAAAGTGCTTCGTTGGTATGGAAATCAGAATTTTCTATTATAAATGGATTGTGTTTACATTCTTCTCGAAGATGGTCGAATATTCGTTTACCATCCCACGGCAAAAAGCGAACTAAATACTGTAGAGTTGGGTAAATAACAGTTTGAGTTTCTAGATGTGTTTCTAATGTAGATGCTGAGTTTAAGGAATTCATTAGTTAGGAGTTAAGAGTTAGGAGTTAGAAGTTAGGAGTTAAGAGTTAAGAGTTTGATCTCGTTCCCATGCTCTGCATGGGAATGCTCATCTATAGGCTCTGCCTATAGTCTAAGGAGGCGCTTGGCAGAGCCAAGAAACGAGAAGTTAAACGAGAAGTTGAAAGTTTTTGCTATAAATTCCATTGTTTCTTTTTTTGTTCAAAGCTTTCGACAGAAATTCCTAATGCTTTGTGGGGTTCTTGGGGATAAAGTGCTAAAGCATGGCGGATAAAGTTTATTTCTAATTGAGCGATCGCTTGTTCTAAATTTAAATTCATCTGATATTCTCGATTAAAAATGAGATGCTCTGGAAGAATAGTTCTTCCTCCAGAAAAAACTGCTCCTCTCTCTAAAGTATTTTGCAGTTCTCGCACATTTCCTGGCCAAGCATAGTCTCTGAGCTTTTCTAGGGCGGTAGAGGTAATTGCTAAATTTTTAATTCCATTTCTTAGGGCAATAGAACTTAAAAAATGTTGGGTAAGTTGTTCTAAATCTTCGGGGCGATCGCGCAAAGGTGACAGTTCAATTCGTACTACATTAAAGCGATAATAAAGGTCTTCTCGAAACTGATTCAGGCGTACCAATTGTTCTAAATTCCGGTTGGTGGCAGCTAGAATGCGGACATCTACAGTTTTGGTTTGGTTACTACCCAAGCGCTCGAAGGATTTATCTTGTAATACTCGCAACAATTTCCCTTGAATAATCTGGCTCAATTCTCCAACTTCATCCAGAAAAATTGTACCGCCATTAGCTTGTTCAAAGCGACCAATTCGCAAGTGATTCGCTCCAGTGAAGGCTCCTTTTTCGTGACCAAATAATTCTGCTTCTAATAAATGTTCTGGGAGAGCTGCACAGTTAACTTTTACTAAAGGGCCGCGACTGCGAGGGCTAGCATTATGCAGTGTGGAAGCGACCAATTCTTTGCCTGTACCTGATTCGCCGACAATCAAAACTGTGGTGTTTCCTTGGGCAAGTCTACCAATGAGTTTAAAAACTTCTGCCATTTTAGGCGATCGCCCCAACAGTTCTTCTGGTTGTCCGAGATTTTGAATATTTGCTTCACCAATTTGCTCGGCGGATGCTTGGGAATGAGCTAAAGCTTTTTGCGCCAAGTTGACTAAATCTTCTAAATCGAAGGGTTTAGTTAAATAATCATAAGCTCCCAACTGCATAGCTTCAATGGCTGTACGACTTGTTCCATAAGCTGTCATCACAATTACTGGCACTTCAAATAGAGTTTTACTACCTAAAGCTTTTAAAACAGCATTACCCTGAATTTTGGGCATTTTTAAATCTAGAAATACCAAGTCAGGACGAGATGTGATATCTTGTTGAATCATCTTCAGTCCTTGTTCTCCATCTCCCGCCTCTACTACGTCGTGGCCTTCATCTTTTAAAATCTGCGCCATCGCTTGACGCAAAGCTTTTTCATCATCAATAATCAAAATTTTAGCCATCGTTGTGATTCTTCGGTAAGTAAACGCTAAAAACGGTGCAACCCGGTTGAGATTTCAAATCAATATGCCCTCCGTGGCGGGTGACAATCTCGTGGCTAATGGCTAAACCTAAACCTGTTCCTTGGGGTTTTGTAGAATAAAAAGGATCGAAAATGCGATCGCGTTCTTCTGGTGCTAAACCTGCGCCATTATCTTTTACCCAAGTCACTAAGTAGTTTTGCTCTTGGCTGACACCAACCTCAACTTCGCTTTCTGGTGGACTTGCTTGGATGGCATTTAAGATTAAGTTAACCATCACCTGTCCTAACTCTCGGCGGCGTAGTGGTACTTGGGGCAAAGGTTCAGCAGCAGAGCGATAAAAAAGTGTTACTCCCTGTTCTTCGGCTTTGAGACGTAATAGAGAAACTGATTCAAAAGCGATCGCTTCTAGGGAAGTTGTTACCATTTCTTCTTGCTGATTTTGGTCAAAATACAATAGCCGTCGCACCAACATCTCTAAACGGTCTACTTGTTCTAGTAAACTAGCGATCGGTAAAGTCGTAATTCCCTGCTTTTTTAATTGCCGTTCTGTATATTGCAAATTGAGGCGCATACTAGCTAAGGGATTGCGGACTTCATGAGCTACCCCCGCTACCAGTTGTCCCAGAGAAGCCAAGCGCTCAACTCGGTGTAAGCGCTGCTCTAACTCTTGGCGGTGGTATTGCATACTATTAATTGCAGTTCCCAACAGTCCCATTTCTGCGGGTAGCGGCGGAATTAGCGAAGCTTTATCCTCTTCCATTGCTTTAATACTTTGCTGGAGTCGCTGCACTCCCCACTGTAGTTGTAAGGCAATATAAAAAGTCCAAACTCCTACAACTAAAATTCCTAAAACTACGAAAACACTTAAAACGTTTTGATTCCTATCTTCTAGATGAGGCATACGTTTCATCGTCCACACTGCTCCCCACAGAGGTAGAGGGTCAGCACGCAGTACCAAGATATCAAGACCAGGGTGCAGTACTAATTCCTGGGGTAAACCTTGGCTTGTGGCTCTCCGAGTCAATTGCAAAATTGTGTCTCGTTCAGCAGGAGGAATATCTTTTTTGGGGATAGGGCCCCCGTGGGTAGGATAGGCATAGCCTAAAAGCTGGTCTTGTTGCAGCAAATAAAATCCTCCTTCTACCCTTGTGAAAGCAGTTAAGGCATCGTTTGAAAGTTCCGCCAACGGCTTACCTGGCTTTGGTGTTTGTCCAAGATTTGATTCCCAAAACAGCTTAATTAGTCTGGTGTTGGCAAAAGCTAATTCTCTCTGATTTCTGGCAACAACAGCACCTTCTAGACTTTGAAATAGTTGTACCACTAACCATAAAGCAGCTCCACTTAAACCTAAAAAAAGGATGCTGAGGATTGTTAGCTGTCGCCGGAGTGTCCAACGTTGAGATAACACAATAGGTTGCATGGAATAAGGGTTAGAACTTCTAGAAGTGCAAGAACTATAGCGGTTCTCGTTTGGATGCAGTACCCGTTGACCCCACCCCCAACGCCTCCCTGCAAGCGGGGAGGGGAGACAAAGCGTAGCTTTGGCGGGGTGGGGTTCCGAGTGAATTACAACGAAGTGCAAAAACTATGCCAAATTCCAGTTGCTCATTTTTCATCTTGCCTTACTAGCTAACAAGTTAAGTTATCTTTAGCTAAAATCTTGTAACCCATTAAAATCAATACTTTTACTTTGCTTATATGTATACAAAGATAAGGACTACCTAATATATTCCCGATAGCTCTAAAACTCCAAGTAATACATGGTAAAAGCATGAGTTTTATGTTTTTTTCTTGTAAACCTCCAGTAATACATGAAAAATAAGGTACAGTTATGCTAACCGGAAGTGTCAACAGTGTTAAGGTGGTAGACATGACTATCACAATTACGGCTAGTCTCAACGAGCTTGAAAAAATAGAACAAACAAAAGAATACTTGGAAAACTGCTTGACTCAGCAAGGACAAGCGAAAGAAACATTGGAGCTAATAGAATTTTACAAGAACCTCTCTGAAACAGAAGGTATACCACTAAAAACAATTATTGAAAGACTTACTTGTATTGGTAAAAAAGCGTCAGACATTAAAAGTTTGATAGACAAATGCAAGTTATCCTCAAAAAGTGTAGAGCAAGCCAAATATTTAATAGATATCTATAACGCTTTTACTGATTTAGTAAAAAGTGACTGGGACTATTTCCCTCCAACGGCCATTGAAGCTCTCAAAGATTTACAAAAAGATACTGAAAAATCAAAATACGAGTTAACATGGGGCTTAAGAAATAGTATATTATTGCTATTTAAACGCTCAAGTAATGGTGAAAACTTACTAAGTGTTTATAAAAAAGCAGCTATGAACTTAGGGTATGCGATATCCGAAGCAGTAGAGCGAGACAGAGAAGATGCTATAGATTTGGAGGTCGCGCGTGCCGCCGAGAAAGAAACAGATACAATCTCCTGGGACGAAATTAAAAGAGAACTCAACCTGCCCTGATCAGAATGAGGCGATCTACAAAATAGAATTTAAGAATTCTGCTAGAAAGCAGTTTCTAAAATTACCACCCGAAATCCAGATTCAGATCAATCCAATAATCACAAATTTAGCTTTTGACCCTAGACCGTCTGGGGTCAAAAAATTAAAAGGCAGCACAGATCAATATAGAATTAGATCGGGAGACTATAGAGTTTTATATAAAATTCAAGATTCCATATTGTTGATACTCGTGTTGGCAGTTGGAGACAGGAAAGAAATTTATAAAGATATGTAAACATCAGCAAACTTGTTGTTTTAAACTTTTACCATGTAATACATGGTAAAAGTTTAAAACAACATGATGAGAAAAAGAGATAAACATGGACAGTTCACTCAAAAATCCAATGAGCCAAGAGAGGTAAGAAGTTTAAGGCTAACTGATTCTACATGGAACAAAATGGGTGAAATTGCTGAGGCAGGAGAAGTTACTCGCGCAGACATTATAGAAACAATGTTTGAAAGAAATATTTTAGTGAAAGGATTCTCTAAAGAAGAAATTCAAAGCTTGGTTAAAGAAATTCTGCATGATGACAAAGTTACTCGCAATGAAAAAGACAAAATAATTATTAAGCGAGGACTAGAGACTTTACTTAGTATGCTGCCAGACTGACCATCTAATCATAGACTTCACCTCCAGAGCATTGCTGCTGGAGGTTATAGCAGAGCATCATGAAGATTTAGCAGTGTTCCTCTATGGTTGTTGTTATCAGAACGATGTTGTGAGGAATTTGTCTGCTGCTTAAAATTTTCAAGTTCTGCCTCAGCCTTAGAGAGTAATTTTGTTAATCGGTCAATTTCTCGGCGTTGCACTTCGTTTTCGTCTACCAGCGCTCTTTGCCGTCCGTGGATTGTTTCTAAATGCTCTCTCAATCCCCTATTTTCTGCTTCAATTTTTCGCAGTTGTTGCTTAAGTTTATCGGGGAATGCAGCCCAGCCTTCTCTGGCGCATAGTTCTAAAAATGTTCTGATACAACCAATAATCCTTGTATCTATGGCACGAGTTTTGCACTCTTACAGTTATAGTTAGCAATTAAATTGAATTAAAGCAGATGAATAACTCTAAAGTTCGCATTCCAAAAGAAATTGCTGCCGATGTTTTCGCTCAAGCGGCCCAGTTGTATGCCCAAGAAAATCAGGATTATTCTTTAGAAGAAATTATGCAGGCTGGAGCAGAAGTACAAATTCCTCCAGAGATGATTCAACAAGCAATACAACAGATTCAAGCCAAGCAAATCCGAGAGCGCGATCGCCAACGCAAGTTAAAGTTAATTTTAACTAGTGGCGGCATCGGAGCAGCGATCGCACTTTTCGGTTTTTGGACGTACAATACTGTTGCTAGTAATGCTACACCAAGCGGGCGATCGCTAGAAGCTAATCTCCCAAGTGCCAATTTAGCCAATGCTAATCCTCTAGATATTCCCCCAGCACCCCCACCAGAATTACCCTCCACAGCCGGAACCACTTTCAATGGAGAGGTAAAACAGTATCTTCTCAACCCTGAAGGTAAGGTGGATGGGCTATTACTTAATAACGGGCTACAGGTGAAATTTCCTCCCCAGATGGCGGACAGTTTGGTGCGGATAATTACCCCAAACACGAAAGTGAGCATTTTTGGCGATCCTGGCTTTTCCACTCGCTTTGGACAGGAAGTAAGAGCCAAAAGCATTACCAATTCTCAAACTGGACAGACTTTAGTCGAACAACCTCCCACAATCGCCCCCCAACCACCCAGCTTGAGCAACTACAGTACCTTATCTGCACAGGGAACTGCTCAGAATTGGTTGGTGGGACATCGAGGAGAAATTAACGGCGTTATTATTTCTAATGCCACTATTGTCAAGTTCCCGCCCCATGTAGGCGAACAGCTAACCAGTATGGCAAACATCAAAAACACAATTCAAGCCAAAGGATTCGGCACTCGCAATCGTTACGGTCAGATTTTAGAAGCTACAGCATTGTCAGTTAATGGGCAATCTGTATCTTTGCAACCAAAAGCCATCATCGATCCGTAATACCATTAACGAAAATCTTTGCAACAGATGAATCTGCTGTCGGGGCATTTAGCTTAACAAAGTAGTAGTTTTATATCATGTCCGCCTAATTAGTTTTGCTTCCCGAATATATGCAGAAAGCCCAAAAGCCCCTCTCCTCTGCACCTGAACCTCCTCTGCTCCCTGCTCCCTGCCCCCTTGCAGTCTTAATGATAAGTCTTTTACCAGACACGATATTATAGCACAAGTCTTGGTGGTTAGGACATCAACAGACGATAAAACTTAGACACAAAAAGGCTTTTCACCCAGTCCCCAGTCCCCAGTCCCCAGTCCCTTGCTATATTTGTGGATATTCAGGTGGCTAGCAAAAAATGAGGGTATTGCTAACTTGTTAAGTTGCCAATACCCTCACGTAGATAAACTAAGTTTTTGTAGTAGCTTATAAGTCTAAGTTACTGCCTGAGCAACTGCTGCCGAAAGTGACTCATTTGCTGCTTGCTTCAACAATTCGGCTTTATCGGTCTGTTCCCAAGGCAAGTCTAAATCAGCCCGCCCAAAATGACCGTAAGCCGCGACGTCCTGATAAAAACGTCCGCCTCGTTCACTTGGTAAGTTCCGTAAGTTGAAGGTATGGATAATCCCTGCTGGACGGAGTTCAAAGTGCTTGTTGATTAATTCCAGTAAGGTTTCTTCATCCACTTTGCCAGTACCAAAAGTATCCACTAGAATGCTTGTAGGCCGCGCTACACCTATAGCATAAGATAGCTGGATTTCAACTTTTTCTGCTAACCCAGCAGCGACAATATTTTTCGCTACATAACGAGCCGCATAAGCAGCAGAACGGTCTACCTTCGTGGGGTCTTTGCCAGAAAAAGCGCCACCACCATGTCGTGAATAGCCACCGTAGGTATCAACGATTATTTTTCGTCCTGTCAGACCAGAGTCTCCTTGAGGACCACCAACGACAAATTTGCCAGTGGGGTTGACTAAAAAACGTGTTTCCTGATTGGGTTTAACGTCAATGTCGCCAAAAACAGGTTCAACCACTGCTGACCAGAGGTCTTGTTTAATTTTGGCTTGTACCGCCGCCTCATCCGTAATTTCCCCAATACTAGCTGTATGCTGAGTGGAAATTAGAATCGTATCAATACCTACTGGGCGTCCATCTTCGTAGACTACAGTTACTTGGGTTTTGCCATCAGGACGCAGGTATGACAGTTCACCTGTTTTACGGACTGCTGCCAATCGGCGAGCAATGCGGTGGGCGAGACTGATGGGTAAAGGTGTCAGTTCTGGTGTTTCGTTGCTGGCAAAACCAAACATTATACCTTGATCGCCCGCACCAATTTTATCGAATTGTTCATCACTATCTTGTTCGCGGGTTTCTTGGGCGGTGTTAACGCCTTGGGCAATATCGGGTGATTGTTCGTCTAAAGCCAGCAGAACGCTGGTACTGTTAGCAGAAAAACCATTGTCAGCATTGGTATAACCAATTTCAGCAATTTTTTTTCGGGCGAGATTGACGAAATTTACATTAGCTTTGGTGGTTATTTCACCAGTGATTAGCACCAAACCAGTATTAACTACGACTTCAGCGGCGACACGACTGCTCGGATCTTGTGTCAATAGGGCATCCAGAATAGTATCAGAAATCTGATCGCAGATTTTATCTGGATGACCTTCGGTGACTGACTCAGAGGTAAATAAATATCGACGAGACAAAAGAAATTCCTCCATCAAGAGTTTTTTCGTTGACTAAATGTGAGTATTTAGTTCAACTACTAATTTCTGAAATCATAACAATATTTATACTTCAGTCGTTAGTATCTTCTTGATATTGATAAAAACCAGTAACTATAAGGTAAATATCCGTAAGTAAGATAAATGTATGCTAATTATTTTGTAGCTAAAATGTATTTAATAACACAAAAAAAGGAG
Source organism: Nostoc sp. DedSLP04 (assembly GCF_034530775.1). Taxonomy (NCBI): domain Bacteria; kingdom Bacillati; phylum Cyanobacteriota; class Cyanophyceae; order Nostocales; family Nostocaceae; genus Nostoc; species Nostoc sp. DedSLP04. The sequence continues at coordinate 21,667 of NZ_JAVRCL010000006.1, forward strand.
CACTCGAAAGCGCCCCACAAGCTTTGACACAAACACTGCTGCTTTAAACCTGAATCGCTAACTTTGCTTCTGTAGCTGTCAACCGCTCATAAGCAGCACGCATCTTCAAACCTGTAAGCACTTGGAAGAAACCAGTTCCATTATTGGAACCTGGATACTCGCGGTGCTGGAGTAACAAGTGAGTCAATTCACCCTGATATTTTGTGGATGTATTGCTGAGATGGGTTTCGATATAAATGACTTCTTCCAAATTGTCAAATTGACCATCCACCTCTAGTACTGAGACATAGCGACCGTAGTAAACATCTGAACCGTAGTACAGTTGCATACCAGGATAAGAACAGGTCAGCTTGCGTCCACAGGGAGTCCAATTGATTGTTGATCCTTCATCAAATAAGTAAGTTGGATCGAAGCCTTCCTTACCTTCCCGCTGGAGCATACGTACCCGTAAGACTCTACGTTCGGTATCATTTTTGATCAAGTTTGTGGGCAATACCTGAAGAACCACATCAGCAAATTCTCTTTGTGGTTCGATAAATTTATCAAAGTCAGGTTTGCGAGAATTAATTTGTGCTAACACATCTTCGTAGCGATGACCGCGTTCAGCCATATCTCGCTGGATTTTCCAGGCAATTTTGACCTCATCGCTAATGTCAAAATAAACACTGAAGTCGATTAGCGATCGCACCCGCTCATCATATAAAGGATGCAGCCCTTCAACAACTATAATATGATTCGGCTCTATCCGCTCTGGCGGATCGATCAAGCCGGTTTCGTGGTTGTAAATCGGCTTATCAATCGCTTGACCACTTTTGAGCGCTTTAATTTGCTCATACATCAGGTCAAAATTGTTTGCTCTGGGGTCTAGTGCCGTTATCCCCGTTTCTTTACGCTGTTTGCGATCTAGGGAATGATAGTCATCCAAGCAGATAACTGTCATTAACTCTTCACCAAACAAATCGATCAAACGACGCAAAAACGTAGATTTACCGCAACCAGAGTCTCCGGCTACTCCAATCAGTACCACGCGTTCCGGCTTACTTGTCATAAATCTCCTCTAAAATACTAAAGTTGTGTCAATAATTTTTCACACAGCAGATTCTGAAGCCAGGAGTTTACCCCTTTGGTTTATCCTGCGTTCTTGCTACCTAGCACATCTATAAGACACCAAGCAAGTAGACAACAAAGTAATTAAGTTGCTACTCGTCGGACTAGCCTGAATGTTGGTGCCGGTAAGTATTTAATCCTAGTGATATATTTGATTTTAACAGAAGGGGGTATCCCATACAAGATTGCTGTCAAGAAGAATTAACGTGGTTCCTCAATCATTTTTTTGTTAATTTAGTTGTTAATTTAAAAATGGGGATCGTTACTGCCCATCAGTGTTGCACCTTTATCTGTCTGCTACTTGTGACTCTATAGAATCAAGCGTATAAGGTATAATTTATTATTGCAGCAAAATTGCTGCAAATTTTCTAATGTTCCTAAATTGTAATTTCTGCTCGACAATACTTAATATATTCAAAGCAAAAATCTATCCAACGAATGAGGAAATAACTTGCATTACCCAAATTATTGCCTGTAAATTTATGAATATGATCATATAGAAGCGTTGAGGTTATGGCAAAGTACTGATGCAAGGTTGACAGATTTTTCACATCAAGTGAAACTAATTACAGTTGCTGAAATTATGATTGTCTATCTCGTGATATTTGTGGCTGGAGTTGTCCTAGTTATGTAATTGTCCATAGATAGGTAATGAAGATAGCTAACAACATTCCAGAAGAGTAGTAGATTTGGAGAAGTAAAACCAATTGGAAGAAAACCTTCTTTTCTTGACATTCTCCGATTTAAACCCCTGGAGTAAGCAAGCACAAAGGAAGCTTGTGGAGGATAACTTCGAGCGGTAGCTTCCACCGATTGAAGTAACTCTCCGAGAATATCTACTATTGTGAGTCGATCGTAGGGTACTAAGGTAAAAAGCTATCTCCCTGATGGGGGTGGTAGTTAACGAAAAAAAGATTAAATTGATTCATTATTAACATTCTCCACAAGACTTATCCTTTACCTTAGAAGGTAAACAGGTGTGTTTTTGCTATGCCTGCATGTCTTTGGTGAGTGTACTTAGCAAGGCATTAATTTAATGATGCCGTTTTTCCTTCAGGGCCAGTTTTGTGAAACGAAAATCCGGTAAACTAAAGCTGGCAAGGTAGGGGAATAGTTTTTTTTTGAAAAACGGTTAAGTAAATTATCGGAGTGGTAGAACGAATGTACAATCAAGGTGCTGTTGAGGGTGCTGCCAACACAGAATTAGGTAGCCGCATCTTCCTTTATGAAGTAGTGGGTTTGCGTCAGAGTGAAGAAACCGATCAAACTAACTACCCAATTCGGAAAAGTGGCAGTGTGTTCATCAGAGTGCCTTACAACCGCATGAATCAAGAAATGCGACGTATCACTCGTCTAGGCGGCACAATTGTTAGCATCCAACCCGTAACTGCTCTAGAGCCAGTTAATGGTAAAGCCTCACTTGGAAATGCTAATAGCGTTGTCAGCGAGTTAGCGACATCTGGGGAAAATGCTGACAGTGAAGGGAATGGTAAAGCCACACCTGTAAAAGCTGATAGTGAAACCAAAGGTTTTGCTAAACCACCAGCTGAAGAACAGCTCAAGAACAAGGACAAGAAAGGCAACACCATGACTCAAGCGAAAGCCAAAAAAGACCACGGTGACGTTCCTGTTAACACTTACCGTCCCAATGCTCCGTTCATTGGCAAGGTAGTATCTAATGAACCACTAGTCAAAGAAGGTGGTATTGGTATTGTTCAACACCTGAAATTTGACATTTCCGCCGGGGATTTGAAGTATATAGAAGGTCAAAGTATTGGGATTATTCCACCAGGATTAGACAAGAACGGCAAGCCAGAAAAACTTAGACTCTATTCCATCGCCTCAACTCGTCATGGCGATGATGTGGATGATAAGACAGTATCACTGTGCGTCCGCCAATTAGAATATAAGCACCCGGAAACTAGCGAAACAGTCTACGGTGTTTGCTCCACACACCTGTGTTTCCTCAAGCCAGGGGAAGAGGTAAAAATTACAGGGCCCGTGGGTAAGGAAATGTTGTTACCCGACGATCCTGATGCTAATGTCATCATGATGGCAACTGGAACAGGTATTGCCCCCATGCGAGCTTATCTGTGGCGTCAGTTTAAAGATGCGGAAAGAGCAGCTAACCCAGAATACCAATTTAAAGGATTCTCTTGGCTAATATTTGGTGTGCCGACAACTCCAAACCTTTTATATAAGGAAGAACTGGAAGAAATCGAACAAAAATATCCTGATAACTTCCGCCTCACTCCTGCCATTAGCCGCGAACAAAAAAATCCTCAAGGCGGTAGAATGTACATCCAAGACCGCGTAGCAGAACATGCTGATGAATTGTGGCAGTTGATTAAAAATGAAAAAACCCACACATACATCTGCGGTTTGCGAGGTATGGAAGAAGGTATTGATGCAGCCTTAACTACTGCTGCTGCCAAGGAAGGCGTAACCTGGAGTGATTACCAGAAGCAACTTAAGAAAGCTCATCGCTGGCACGTAGAAACATACTAAATTAGTCATTAGTCATTAGTCATTTGTCATTAGCAAAGGACGAAGGACAAATGACAAAGGAAGCAGGATAATCAGTAGGTAGGGCAAACGCTCTACCTACAATTGTTATTGGTTAAATTGGGTGCAAAATGGGTGTGAAACTAGGAATACTGGGATTAGGCACCGTGGGAACGGGAACAGTGCAGTTGTTGCAAGATAGTGCTGGGCGTCACCCATTGTTGCAAGAGATAGAAATTTATCGGGTGGGAGTCCGATCGCTAGATAAACCCCGTGCAGTAGAATTGTCTACGGAAGTAATAACAACAGATTTAGAATCTATTGTCAACGATCCGGCGGTAGATATAGTTGTCGAGGTGATGGGTGGATTGGAACCGGCGCGATCGCTCATTCTCAAAGCTTTAAGTAATGGTAAGCATGTAGTCACAGCCAATAAAGCAGCGATCGCCCGCTTCGGAGCAGAAATTTTCACAACTGCCAATCAAGCAGGCGTATACGTGATGTTAGAAGCCGCCGTGGGTGGTGGTATTCCAGTGATTCAACCTTTAAAGCAATCTTTAAGTGTTAACCGAATTCATACTGTAACAGGCATCGTTAACGGTACAACAAACTACATCCTGACGCGGATGCAAACAGAAGGCAGCAACTTTAATGATGTCTTAGCTGATGCTCAACGTTTGGGTTATGCTGAGGCTGATCCCACTGCTGATGTGGATGGCTTAGACGCAGCTGATAAAATTGCCATCCTGGCATCATTAGGCTTTAGTGGACGCATCAACTTACAAGATGTTTATACTGAGGGCATTCGGCAAGTGAGCAAAACAGATATTGCCTACGCCGAAAAATTGGGATTTGTGATTAAATTGTTAGCGATCGCTAAACGTGATACTCCCTCATCTTCCCTCTCTGTCAGAGTTCATCCTACCTTAGTGCCTCAAGCCCACCCTTTGGCTAGCATCAACGGCGTTTACAATGCCATTCTTGTCGAAGGAGAACCCATCGGGCAAGTAATGTTTTTTGGCCCCGGTGCTGGTGCTGGTGCAACTGCTAGTGCTGTCACTTCGGATATTTTGAATTTAGTTGCTGTCCTCAAAACTAATACAGCAGTTACAAATCCATTATTAACTTGTGGGCATCAAGAATACTGCCAAATTGCGCCGATGGCAGAATTGATAACTCGATTTTACGCCCGTTTCCTCACCAATGACCAACCCGGAGTTATCGGTAAATTGGGTACTTGCTTTGGCAACTATGGCGTTAGCTTAGAGTCAGTTGTCCAAACTGGCTTTCAAGGGGAACTAGCAGAGATTGTGGTTGTCACCCATGATGTACGCGAAGGCAATTTTAGGCAAGCTTTGGCAGAAATTCAGAATTTATCAGCGATCGAAAGCATTCCCAGCTTACTGCGCGTACTTTGAGATTGGTTGGGAGTCAATATTATTCGGTTAAGGCAAGAGACGCGATGAATCGCCGTCTCTACAATAATCGGTCTTTCGTCTTGACGGCGATTTCTCGCATCTTTGGCGATCGATGATTTTCATCAAAAAACCTTAACCGAACCGTATTGAGTTGGGAGTAAGGCTCGTCAAGTCGGCCTCAAGAAAAACAGTTGAAATGTTGACATCGTTAATCTCGTTGACCATAACTTTAGTGTCGGCTGATACCATCCACAAGCACCAATCTATAAAAGATTCAGCGATAACTGGGCTTTCTCCTTCCAGCTTGTAATAACGACTAAACATAATCTCCATTTCGTCACAAGTAACTTTCTGATGTCCGGTATTGCACTAATTCGTGAACAATTACCCCATTTTGCCGTGAAATGCCTGCCCTGAATGCTTTTCATCGATAGCAAAATGCTTGGTTCAAGCAATATATGCCAATATTGAGGACGAGAGAATGTAAGCTTTAGTAATTTTGTAAGCAAAATGACACAATATAACGCGTCAATCAACAGCAATATCAAAGAGTACTTAAACTTTTACTGTGGCTTACTTTCTGAGCCTGGATTTGCTGTTTTGCTCAAAGGACAATGGGGATCTGGTAAAACATGGTTTATCAAGAAGTACTGCGAAAACCTAACAAACAATGGACATAAATACTTGTACGTTAATCTTAACGGTATGACTAGCTGTTCGGAAATAGAAGAGGCTTTCTTACAACAAGCGATTCCCATTCTATCATCAAAATCTATGGCGCTATTTCGTAACTTTACTACACAAGCCTTAAAAAATGTAGCGAAAATAGATGTTAATGGCGATAAGAAAGATAGGGGAACTTTAAACGCAAGCTTTACAGATGTTAGCCTAGCTAATTATCTTATAAATTTCGATAAAAATATTTTGATCTTTGATGAGCTAGAACGATGCAATATCATCCTTAGCAATGTATTGGGATATATAAACAGTTTTGTTGAACATCAAGACTTAAAAGTAATTATTGTCGCTAATGAAGTGGAATTAGAAAAAATTCCTAATTATAAAGATATTAAAGAAAAGGTGATTGGAATAACTTTGGAAATTGCTCTTGATTTTGAAGGTGCATTAGAAAAGTTTATTACTGGAGTCCAAAGTGCAGATGTCAGACACTTTTTGTCTGACAATACTATTAATCCAAGACTTCTACTGTAAAGCGCAATGCAACAATCTAAGAATTTTAAAGCAAATTGTTTTAGATTTTGAGAGAATTTTTAATGTATTATCAAAACAAGCAAGAAATAAGTCAGAGCTTCTTCAGGATGTTTTAAAAATACTTATAGTTTTTTCAATTGAAATTAGACGGGGAAAAATGTTTCCCAAGGATATCGGCAGTTTACTACAAGAATCTGCAAAAATGTTTGTGAGCAATAGAAATAATATTAGTTATAGACTGGCAAATTCAAGCATAAATGAGGATAGCAGTGAAAAAACTCCGCTTCAGGAAATACTTAAGAAGTATCCTTTCTTAAAAATATATGATCCGTTTCCTAACAAAATATGGTGGGAAACTTTTTTTGATAAAGGTATCTCGGATGCAAAAGAACTGGAACAATCACTTTTAATTAGCCCATATTTCCAGGATGAAAATACTCCTGACTGGGTTAGGCTTTACTACATTAACAAGCTTACTAACAACCAATTTGATTTTTATCTTGAAAAATTTGAATTAGAGTTTGCTAAGACAAATGGAAATAGAACCATTTTTAATATTGGAGTAATTCAACATATTACCGCGCTTTTTTTATATTTTTCTGATGCCAAATTATACAATAAGCCTAAAGAAGAGATTTTAGATAATTCAAAGCGTTACATCGACTACTTAAAAGAGACAAGACCGTTAGATATTATATCTCAATCTAGAGTTTCATGTGAAAACTATGGTAGACTCAGTTTTTACGGAAATAAATCTCAAGAATTTCAATCTTTTTGTGATTACATTAACCAAGTCATAAAATCAGCAATACTTGAAAATCGACCCAATGATGCTCAAGAATTGTTTAACATTATGCAAAAAGATGTAAATGTATTTTGCAGTATGATTCATCCTAGTAATTGGCAAAATCGAGATGGCTTAGAGCCAAATTACTATGAAATCCCCATTTTTAAATATATCAAACCATATGAATTTACAGAAAAATTTCTATCTATGGCTTTTGAAGAACAGCAATATGTCTGCTGGGCAATAACCGAAAGATACGATATTGATAATACCAATGAAAAATTAATTGAAGAATTGAATTGGCTTAAAAAGGTTCAGACTTTATTACTAAAATCTGCTCATACAAAAGGGAAGATTACTGGACATTGTTTAAAATTGCTGATCGAGAGGAATTTGAATGAAGCAATTCAAAAGCTCGAATTAACAATGCATCGATTGCAGCAACAGCAATTGTAAAATAAACCAATCTATGAATGTGACTTTTACCGTCAAGCTCCTATTCCTCAATTGCCATGCGCCACTCCATCTCAACCTAAAGCTGCTTGCCCTCTAAGACTAAATCCATGTCGTAACCGTGAGTCCAAGAGTTTTGTAAGTAGTAAGTCAAAATTCCCTTTTTGTCACTTGCTATATTAAAGGCAAGGCAATACCACCGGAATCGGGAATAAGGTCAAGCGGCCCCTGGCGTGTGAGCCTTCAAATTTATCTAGATAGTTAAACCCTTTTTGTCACATTTTAAGCGTCCAATGGACATGCTCACTGTGTCAACTGGACTGCTAAAAGGCAAGAGGGGTTTTTAGTTAAATTAGTCAAAACTTTAGTGGTCTTTATCCCCGAAAACAAATACTTTCAGACGATGATACTTGCTCAATTTAGGCAAGATTTAGGCAAGGGTAAATTTTGAAGGGCTGGAAGTAGTGGGTGACGAGGGATTTGAACCCGCAACCAATAGATTAAGAGTCTACTGCTCTACCGTTGAGCTAGTCACCCGCACCAATAACCATGATAGCAAACTTCTAACAGATTTGCCAGTGCTATGCCCAAAAAACGAATTAAAAGGGGAATTTGACGGTAAAGGTGGTTTGACCTGCTGCACTCTCTACATAAATTGAGCCGCCTAAATGTCTGACCATTTTCTGCACTAATGCCAATTCCAGCCCCGTGCCGCTATGTTTCCAAGGATCGTGTTTGGAAAGGTGATAAAAAGGTTCAAAAATCCGCGAGAGTTCGTTGCTGGTAAGCTCTATTCCCGAATTGGTAATATTAAGCTCGACTGCATCCCCGATCAACTGAGCAGAGACTGCGATCGCTTCCCCGGCAGGGGTGTACTTGCAGGCATGGTTGAGCAGTTCGGTGACAATCCGCTCCAAATCAGTGATATCTGTCTCCAAAGGCGGCAGCGCCCGATCGACAGTCAGGTTTAACTGCTGTCGCTGGCAAATGGTGAGGTCTCGAAAAGACTCGATAATGGGGTGAAGCCAGCTTTGAAAGTCAATGGCAATCAAGGTTGGGGGATCGGGTTCGGCTTCGAGATATGTAAGTGTGAGTAAGTCGTTAATTAACTTGCTTTCTCGCCCACACTCGTTATGCAGAATCTGCAAGAGTTGCGGCACTATTTCTATCTCTGATATTTCTGCTGGTGTGAGGACACTTTCAAGAGTTTGGACTGCAAGGCTAATGCTGGTTATTGGTGTCCGCAGTTCTTGGGATAAAGTTCTGAGAAATTGGTTTTTGAGCCGATCGCATTTTTCTAGTTCTTTTACCTGTGCCTGGTTTTGTTTGTAAAGCTGGGCTTGACGAATGGCGATCGCACATTCATTTGCTACCTGTTGCATTAGCTCAATTTCAAATTCGTCAAAAGCCTCTTGCGATCGTCTTGTCAGCCAAATATTTCCTAAAATTCCTTGAGGATCGAAAATTGGACAAGCCATCTGGGACATAACTAGCAACTTTGGTTCCCATCCCGGTAAAATTTCCAAAAATTGCAATGGTTGTTTTTGCAACAGCGGCTGATAAACTTCAGGATAATCTGCAATCTGTTTGGTTAATCCTTGACACTGAGGCCAATTAATACTGTATTCGTAAGCAATAGTAACTAGAGTTTGACAGGTACTGTAGAGTTCAATTTGGCAACGCTCAAGGTTTAGTAATTTTGCTAATTCCTGGGTAAGTGTCTGCAATACCTGAGTTTGATCCAGACTGTCGCGGATTTGTTCTGTCATACGTCGCACCAAGGCTTCAAAGTTTCGCACCTGCTGCAACTGACTAATGTGCTTCTGCTTTTGTAACTCCATCTTGGCTTTGAGATCCTGGAGTTGCTGATGAAGTTCTGCCTGTTGGACTGCAATGCCGATTTGAGTTGCCAACTGTTTGAGCAAGTCAGTTTCTGTTTGTTGCCATTGACGCGATTGGTGGCAATGCTGGGCAATCAATAGCCCCCACATATCTTGCTCTTGGAAAATCGGCACGACGAGATTGGCTCTGATCTGCAAAGATGTCAGGAAATCTATATGGCAAGGATGCAAGCCGGCTGCATAAATATCTTCGACAACTTGAATGCAACCTTGTCTGTAGTGTTCTAGATGTTTGCCACTGAAACAGGGATCAGTGATGTTTTTGCCCAATAGGGGATCGCTAGCAGCTACAGTTGATTCGGCAATGATTATTCCACTACCATCAGTCTCGAAGCGATAAATCAACACGCGATCGCAATTCAAAAATTGCCGCAGTTCTTTTGTAGTTTGATGCAGAATTGTCTCTAATTCTACAAATTGGTGAATCCGTCCGGCGATCGCTTCTAGCAGTTGCTCTCGTTCAACCTGGAGTCCAACTACTTGCTCTGCTTGCTTCACAGAGGTAATATTAGTACTAGTACCAATCAATCGATAAACCTTGGAGTTAGCATCCTTTAGTGGGGTGAGAGTCGTACTCCACCAAGTAGGAACTCCCTGGAATTGCAAACATTGTTCGTAAGAAATAGTTGTGCCAAATTGCACGCAGTCCACGTAATGTTGACGCACCTTTGCAGCATCAATAGCAGAGAGAATGTCCTCTGGTTTTTTGCCCCGGAGATCGTCTGAGCGAATCCCTATCCACCGTTCATGAGTGGGATTAAGTGCCACATATCGGAAATCTCCATCCTCCAAAACATCAACTACAAATATTGATGCCTGTACAGAATCGTATATGCTTAGTAGAAACTGTTCGCTACTACTTTTTTCATCTACTTCTGTGCCAAAAAGAATTTGAGGTGGTGATAATTTTGTCAACTCCATAGTTGATTCCACTGGATTTATATTCATGCGAGAGTCCCACTCTTGTATTACTGACTCTTCTAGGCGCTCTCTTGTCGTTAAGCTTGTAGTAGATGCACTTTAGCGCCTATAACAAAGTATTGTCAGCCGTTGCTCATCGAAATTTTGATCTTTCTCTACTTCTTGTCAGAAATCTAGGAAAGCTAATAGGAGTCAGCTTAACAAAATCCTGCTTTTTGAAGCTGAAAATACATTTGCAGGTGAGGGCAAATTTACTGCAATTTATTTTTAACAGTTTTTTAAGATTGTTGCATATATCTAAGTGCAAACCTAAATATATATCAATTAAGTTTATAATTCTTAATAAAAATGCGATTAATTGCGTCTGTGGCAACTTACAATCGCAATTTATGAGCATTGATTCCTGTGAGGATACCAACTAGCAGCCAAGTGATGCCTAAGCCGATGACTTCGCCTAAAAATAACTGACTTAAGTAGCGCCAGATGATCCCCACAGCAGAACCCACAGGGACAGCAACCGCCCAACTTGCCGCAGAGACAAATATCCATCGCCAAGCTACAGGCTGGGGAATTGCTAACCATTGTGCCAATCCAATCCCCAAGCCGCCAAGGGCACCATAAACCGCCCCTGACAAGATTCTCACGGGAAGAATCTGAGTGCTAGGTACAATCCAACCCACCGCACCAATACCGATCGCAGTGATAATACTCCAACCCAAAAGACTTGACAAAATCCACCTGATACAAAATATAGGTTGTTTGAGAAGACAACCTTGAGGAAGTGCGATCGCAAATCCGCCAATAGCCGCCTCTACCACCCCAATATCTGGCTTTTCGCCGACTTCAATAAAGAGTAAACTCAATAAAAATCCGCCAAAAGTAGCTAAAGTCCACAGCAAGGTAAAGCCAAATCTAGTATTATTAGGCGCGAATGGCATCAAAGTTTCTTTGTTTGTAATAGTCTGACAGTTTTTGCATTAAACATCTCAAAAAAACCTTTGCGTCGCTGTTGGGGTGATTCCGGTACGATGTAACCCCACAGACTCTCCCAGTAGAAAAAGGAGATACCATCAAAATTGCGATCGCGCACTACCTGAACCTGTTCTCTAACTTGTGCCATTTTCACCGGATTACCTACTGTTCCTGTTGATATCCCAATACCTACAGGAATTAGACTTTGAGCCAATTTTATAGATGGAAGTTCTAGTTGAGCGATAAAAGACTTTTTATCATTTCGATACACCTGCAAAATCAACTCATGAACTAAACCTTTTTTTACCCAATTTTCCCAATCTTGCAAATAGTATTTATAAGCAAAAGCTTGATAATTGGGAGACAGAGATATTTTTATTTTAGGCTTAACTGCTTTGACAGCTTGATAGATTTCAGCCATGAAATCGGTAATTTTATCTGCCCGCCACCGCATCCATTCTGGGTTAAAAGGGTCGGTAGGGGGACTTTTGCCTTGATGTTCTTGCTGGTAGAGTTCTATAGTGAAGCGATCGTAGCCGAACTGTACAGGCATCCCAAAATGGTCATCAAGTTGAATACCATCCACATCATAATCCCTGACTACTTCTAAAATTAACCCTTGGATAAACTCTTGTACTTGTGGATGTAAGGGGTTTAGCCAAGCCTGTTTAGTTATTAAAAGATTGTCGATTTCTTCTGGTGGAGCATCTTGAATAGAGTTTATACCTTCTTGCCCAATTGTCAACCAGTCAGGATAACGCCTTGCTAATTGTGAGTAATGCGGCGTCATGAACCCGTATTCAAACCAGGGAATGACTCTCAAATCTTTATTTTTGGCAAGTGTGATTATTTTTGCTAAAACATCCTGTCCACCGTGCATAAAGTTAAGCAAAGGTTGAGTTTCTGATCCTGTAGTTATTTTAGCTACAGTACTTTTATAAAAAGTATGTCCTCGGTTCCAAACTACAGGATAAATCGTATTAAAGTTGAGAGTCGATAACTGATTTATGGCACGGTTAATACCCCAAGGGACAAATAGTACACCACTAGCAACATTAGTCAGCCAAACGCCGCGAATTTCTGTAGTTAAAGGACTGGTTTTTTGGGAATAAACTGGCAGTGAAGAGGGTAAAAAAACTGTTAAAGTGACTACTAATCCCAAACACAGCAAGTAAGCAACATAACGGCGAGCAACCCGATTCATTTGTAAGCGTGACCTAGTGCGATCGGAATATATATAACTACAAAATAAAGTTGTAATCCTCCGGATGATGTAAAGAAATGATGATTCAGAATTCAGAAGTCAGAACTCAGGAGTCAGAATATTTGAAATAATACGGAGCCAGTTTTGGTTAAGAATATACTTGACGATACCAAAACCTAATAAATTCTAAATCCAAACTCCTTAACTCCTAACTCAATACAATTCAAAGCGCTACTTGTACAAAATCGTGGGTTTTTGAGATGCGATAAATCGCCGTCTCTACAAGTGTTTTGGTTTTATCCTGTATTGACTCCTGACTCCTGAATTTTGATTCCTGAATTCTTTCTTCTTAAAATCTTTCTACACCTTCAAATCGCTTGAGTGCTGATGTATTTGCTGCTTCACCACAAGTCCGTGGTGTGGGGAATATCTTTTCAGGATTTGCTAACCCTTTAGGATTAAAAACTTGCCGCACCCATTGCATAGTTTCTAAATCAACTTGGCTAAACATCTGTGGCATATAGCACTTTTTCTCTTCACCGATGCCATGTTCGCCAGAAATACTACCACCGACTTGGACGCAAAGTTTGAGAATTTTTCCACCCATTTCTTCTACTTGCTCTAATGCACCAGACACAGAATTATCATAAAGAATTAGCGGATGAAGATTGCCATCGCCAGCATGAAACACATTAGCAACACGATAACCGTATTGTTTACTTAACGCCTCAATTTCATGTAAAACATAAGGTAACTGAGTCCGGGGAATTACACCATCTTGCACATAATAATCTGGGCTTAAATGTCCAGCCGCAGCAAAAGCAGCTTTGCGTCCTTTCCATAATTTCAAACGAGTTTCTGGGTCAGTAGCAGAAGTGACATTCCGCGCCCCATTCTTTTTACAGATTTCGGTAACTCGCTGCTTATTCCCTGCGACTTCCACTTCTAAACCGTCAATTTCTATTAGCAAAATCGCAGTAGCATCGCGGGGATAACAATTCGTTGCGACAACATCTTCAACTGCATTGATGCTGAAGTTGTCCATCATTTCCATACCGCCAGGAATAATGCCGGCGCTGATGATGTCAGAAACAGTTGCCCCGGCAGCTTCAATACTAGTAAAATCTGCCAACAGCACACAAATTGATTCTGCACTTTTGAGAATTCGCAACGTAATTTCTGTGGCAATTCCTAATGTACCTTCAGAACCAACAAAAACACCTGTTAAATCATAACCAGGCATTTCTGGAATTTGTCCACCTATATCGATAATTTCCCCTTCTGGCGTGACAATTTTTAATCCTAAAACGTGGTTAGTAGTAACGCCGTATTTAAGACAATGTACGCCACCAGAATTTTCGGCAATGTTGCCCCCAATAGAGCAGATAATTTGACTAGAAGGGTCAGGAGCATAGTAAAATCCAGCACCACTAACAGCTTGTGTTACCCAACTATTAATCACCCCTGGTTGTACAACAGTCCGTTGATTTTCTAAATCAATGCTGAGGATTTGCCGCATTAAGGAAGTAACAATTAAAACAGAATCTTCTAATGGTAAAGCGCCGCCAGATAGACCAGTACCAGAGCCACGTGCGATGAAGGGTATAGAATATTGATTGCATATCTTCACAACTTGGGCAACTTGTTCTGTAGTTCTGGGTAACACCACCACAGCCGGACGTTGGCGATAGCCAGTTAAACCATCACATTCATAAGTAATGAGTTCTTCGCGGCGTTGCACCACACCATTTTTGCCAAGGACAACCTCGAATGCTTTGAGAATGGGTTTCCAGTTGCGTTGTTTTTTATCTTGGGTAAGCATAGTTTTTTAAAGTTCAAGGTAGATGTTGCAGGCTGGTTAGTATAGCTGTAATTACTATTGTTGCAAGAATAGCAGTCAAAAGTGAGTAAAAGCGATCGCATAATTTGAGTACGGAAGGTGCCATGTCTCTTAAGGAATGCATTGAATGATGGTAGAATTTAGATATTCTGTTAATTGTGGAGCTACAGTAACATAGAGTCAGACATTTAACAGGAAAGTGTGAAATGACTTACCAAGTTTTAGATTCCACCTCAAAATTAATTGCAAAGGTGCAAACCCTAGCACCCGAACAGCAACAACAGGTGTTAGATTTTGTTGACTTTTTAGCACAAAAATATGCTCAACCCCAACAACCACCACAGAAACGGGTACTAGGTTTAAACCAAGGTAAGATTTGGATAAGTGATGATTTTAATGATCCTTTACCTGATGAATTTTGGTTAGGTGAAAGTAAGGGATGAAACTGTTATTAGACACTCATGTAATTATTTGGTCAGCAGGAAATCCAGAAAAACTATCTGAAAGAGTTAAAAACTTATTAATAGATACTAACAATTTTTGGGTAGTTAGCATAGCTACTGTTTGGGAATTACAAATAAAATCTCAGCTTGGTAAGCTAAATTTAAGCTCGTCGCTTCCTAATTTTATCGAAACTCAACAGCGAGTGAATAATTTACAAATATTACCTATTGAATTGACTCATATCTATGCTTTAGAAGCTTTACTAAGCCATCACCGCGACCCTTTTGACCGAATTTTAATTGCTCAGGCAATAGTTGAAAAGATGCCTTTGTTAAGTATAGATACAGTCTTTGATGCATATCCAGTTCAAAGGTTATGGGAGTAAAAACACAGATTCTATAGGCTGAGATTGCGATTGCATTTGATTAAAAGTAAGTGCGGTCGCATGATTTAACTATAGATACAATATGGGTTCTCCATTTTATTCAAGAACACCAATTTGTCTGCCTTATTTATCTCTCCAATATCCTTTGACTTCAGTCCCATCCTTACGACGATAACCTTCGACATATATTTTGCCATGAAAGTTATTTAATGTCTTACTAAACAAACAAGTACGGCAAGGAAACCTCTATATTGCCACAACCTCTATCTTTCATTAATCAACTAACCTAAAAAATCAATTAACCTAGAAATAACGCTCTCAAATACTGGATAAAATCATGGTTCAGCAAGTTTTAATCAATGATGATGATTACTATGTGCCAGATGCCAACCAGCTAGTCACTGAAGATGAAACTTTAGATAATTTTGCTACTTCCAAACAGAAACGCCTTTTAATTAGTTCTCTTTACAGTTCTTTACAGCAGCAAAGTTTTTTAGCAGCAGCTAATGTCGGTATTTACCATACAGATGAACAACCCGCAATTGTACCCGACGTTTTTCTTAGCTTTGATGTGCAATTATATCAAGATTGGTGGGAAAAACAAAATCGCTGTTATATGGTTTGGCGTTTTGGCAAACCTCCAGAAGTCGTGATTGAAATTGTCTCTAATAAAGAAGGTGATGAACTTGGGAAAAAGCTGAAAATTTATGAACAAATGCGGGCTAGCTACTACATCGTATATGACCAAAATCAGCAATTAGGAGAAAAAATCCTGCGTGTTTATGAACTTAGAGGAAGGCGCTACTTTGAAACTTCAGAAAATTGGTTAGAACAAGTTGGTTTAGGTGTAACTTTGTGGGAAGGAAAATTTGAAGATAGACAAAATGCTTGGTTACGCTGGTGCTACCAAGATGGTAATGTTTTATCGACTGGAGATGAACGCGCCGAACAGGAACGACAACGTGCCGAAGAGGAACGACAACGCGCCGAACAGGAACGACAACGTGCCGAACAAGCAGAACAACGCACCCAATTGCTAGCAGATAGGCTACGGGCTATGGGCGTAGATCCTGATAATCTGTAGAACACTTACTGTAAAGGCGCAAAGTTTTTTGCGTCTTTGCATAAGTTTATAATTCGCGCAAGTTAGTGAGAATTATAAACTCATTTATTCGATGCCAAACCTTCTCTAATAAATCAGGATCATCTGAATCAAACCATTCAATTTTTGGATAGGCTCGAAACCAAGTACGTTGTCGCTTGGCAAATTGTCGGGTATGCAAAATTGTTAATTCTTTCGCTTCATCTAAGGAAATATCCCCAGCTAAATACTGCTTAATTTCTTGATAACCCAAAGTATTTAATAAAGACAAATCAGCGCCATATTTTTGACAAAGATACTCCACTTCAGCGACCAAACCATTTGCTATCATTTGCTCAGTACGCTGTTGAATACGAGCAAGCAACTTTTCAACATCGCAATCTAAACCAATTTGCAAAATCGGATAATTGGGCGGATTCTCCCCTTGCTGTTCTGAAATCGGATATCCAGTAACATAATATACTTCTAATGCTCTTAAAGTCCGCACTGAATCATTGCCATGAATTTTTTGTGCTGCAACTGGGTCAACTTGTTGTAACATCGCGTAGAGTTGTTTTTGACCCAGAGATTCAAGCTGCGATCGCAATTCAATTTGTGGTGCAACTCTAGGAATTTTCATCCCTTGGACAATCGAACGTATATATAAACCAGTGCCACCAACTAGGAACAATGGTGTAACACCAACAGAAGCAATTAAAGCTTGTGCTTGCTGCTGATAGTCTGATACTGTCATCATATCTGCTGGATTGCAGATATCTATTAAATAGTGCGGCACCAATTTTTGTTCAGCTACAGTTGGTTTAGCTGTCCCAATATCAAACTCACGGTAAACTTGACGAGAATCAGCACTCAGAATTACAGAACCCAGACGCATCGCCAAAGCCAAGGCTAAACTCGATTTACCTGTTGCCGTCGCTCCACAAATCACAATTAATTTAGTCATTTGTCATTTGTCATTTGTCATTTGTTATGGGGCATTGGGCATTGGGCATTGGGTATTGGGCATTGGAAAGAGGACTTGGAGACAAGGAGAATTGGGGACAAGGGGAAAGACTTGTTGTAAGTTCTAAACTTTTGTCACCTTGTCACCTTGTCCCCTTGCTTCCCCTGCTTACCCTGCTCCCCCAGCCCCTCTGCCCCCCAGCCCCTCTGCCTCCCTTGCCCTCTTCCACGGTACTGCAACCCCAGTATAAACTTCTCTTGAAAATGCCCTACAGACGCCAGCAAGGCTTTTGTGTTACAATTTTGGAGTGTTTTTACTTTTATTTGCCTTTCGGCGATTTTAAACCCACGCATCAGGAGAGTTTACATGACGAGCAGTTACAGTGCCGATCAGATTCAAGTTCTGGAAGGTCTGGAAGCCGTCCGCAAAAGACCAGGAATGTACATCGGTACCACTGGGCCGCGAGGACTCCACCATTTAGTTTACGAGGTGGTGGACAATTCAATCGATGAGGCTTTGGCGGGTCATTGCACTCATATAGAAGTGGATATCAACGCTGATGGTTCGGTGACTGTAACAGATGATGGTCGCGGTATTCCCGTAGATACTCACTCGCGTACCGGGAAATCGGCTTTGGAAACCGTAATGACGGTACTGCACGCTGGTGGTAAGTTTGGCGGTGGTGGTTACAAAGTTTCGGGAGGATTGCACGGGGTTGGTATTTCTGTTGTTAATGCCTTATCTGAAGTTGTAGAAGTTACGGTTTGGCGAGATAAAAAGGTTCATCTTCAGCGCTATGAACGTGGTGTCCCAGTTAGTGAACTGCAAGTCAAGCCTTACAAAGAAGCTAGAACTGGAACTTCTGTTACTTTTAAGCCGGATGTCCAAATATTCACTACTAGCATTGAGTTTGATTACATCACTTTATCAGGTCGCCTACGGGAATTGGCGTATCTGAATGCAGGTGTCAAAATTACTTTTACTGACCACCGTTTAGAACTACTAAAAAGCGATACAGCTAAGGTAGAAACCTACGAGTACAAGGGTGGGATCAAAGAGTACATTGCGTACATGAACCGCGAGAAGCAACCGCTGCATGAAGAAATTATCTATGTGCAGGGGGAACGGAACAATGTACAAGTGGAAGTTTCTTTGCAGTGGTGTACTGATGCTTACACGGATAATGTACTAGGTTTTGCTAACAATATTCGCACGGTGGATGGTGGTACGCACTTAGAAGGGTTAAAAGCAGTTCTGACTCGGACATTAAATGCGATCGCCCGCAAGCGCAATAAAATTAAAGAGAATGAACCTAACCTCAGTGGCGAACACGTCCGCGAAGGTTTGACTGCGGTAATTTCCGTGAAAGTCCCCGATCCCGAATTTGAAGGACAAACTAAGACTAAACTCGGTAACACCGAAGTTCGCGGTATTGTGGATTCCTTGGTGGGAGAAGTCCTCACTGAGTACCTAGAATTTCACCCCAGTGTTGCTGATTCAATTTTAGATAAAGCTATCCAAGCTTTCAAAGCCGCAGAAGCCGCGCGTCATGCACGGGAATTAGTCAGACGCAAATCTGTACTGGAATCTTCACCATTACCCGGTAAATTGGCAGATTGTAGTTCTCGTGACCCTGGCGAATCCGAGATATTCATCGTAGAAGGGGACTCAGCCGGCGGGAGTGCCAAACAAGGACGCGATCGCCGCACTCAAGCTATCTTGCCTCTACGTGGTAAAATTCTCAACATTGAAAAAACCGACGACGCTAAAATTTATAAAAATAACGAAGTTCAAGCGTTAATTACAGCCCTCGGTTTAGGTGTCAAAGGTGATGAATTCGATTCCACCCAACTGCGCTATCACCGGATAGTCATCATGACTGATGCTGACGTAGATGGAGCGCACATTCGGACTTTGTTGTTAACATTCTTCTATCGATATCAGCGATCGCTCATCGAACAAGGCTTTATTTATATTGCTTGTCCCCCACTGTATAAAGTAGAACGTGGACGTAATCATGAGTACTGCTATAGCGATCGCGAAAAAAATCAAGCGATCGCCAAATTTCCGGCTAACGCCAACTATACCATCCAACGCTTCAAAGGTTTGGGTGAAATGATGCCACAACAACTCTGGGACACCACCATGAACCCAGAAACTCGTAAAATGAAGCAAGTCGAAATTGAGGATGCCGCCGAAGCCGATCGCATCTTCACAATTTTAATGGGCGATCGAGTCGCACCCAGACGAGAATTCATCGAAACCTATGGCTCTAAACTCAACTTCACCGATCTAGATATCTAAGTACCAGCAGTCCGAAATCATTTGTAAAAAACAAGATCCCCGATTTCTCAAATAAATCGGGGATCTTTAGCTTTCAAGTATTGCTTGACATTACTGCAACACAGCGCAAGGGACGTAGGAGAGGGACTGGGGGAGAGATCAAAATAGCACTCGTCGAACTCACGTATTTTAGTAAAGACTTGATATCCAAAATTTTATAAAAACTACCTCTTTTGGTTGATGACAAATTATGTATTTTAGAAAAAATTCGGATTAATATTTTTCCCACTACAAATTATGTCGTTAGATGAGTGACTATATTCACAAATTCATTAACTATTGTTAATAATTCCTTATTAACTGGATTCTACACAAAGCTATGAAAGTGAGCAAAAGCATAGTAGGAACATTGTTCAATATTATTGGCATCGGTAGCTTAGTTGCTCTGTCTGCCTGCGCTCAACCTGTTGTAGAAACTCCTACAGCAACTGTCCCTTCAACAACTGTCTTGCCCGTCACGCCAACTCCTACTCCTACTATTGCCACCCAAAATTTAGCAGAATTGGCAAAGTCAGCAGCTAGTCAAGGACAGTTTAAAACTCTTATCCAAGCAGTGCAAGCTGCCGGATTAACTGAACAATTGGCGACACCAGGCCCTTATACAGTATTTGCACCTACTGACGCTGCTTTCTCTGCTTTACCAAAAGCTACTCTAGACCAACTCTTACAACCAGCAAACAAACAACAATTAGTCAAGCTTCTGTCCTACCACCTCATACCTGGAGGAATTACCTCGCAGCAATTGACATCTGGAGAAGTTAAAACAGTTGAGGGTAGTCCGGTTAAAATCGCAGTCGATCGTGCCAGCAACTCAATCACAGTCAACAACGCTAAGGTGACTCAGCCAGACATCCCAGCTAGCAACGGCATCGTTCATGTAGTCGATCGGGTACTTGTGCCACCTAATTTTCCTGCAAGTCTAAACACCACCCCAACACCACGCTAATTCTGCAAAGTTCATAGTCTCCAGTTTTCAACTTTGAAAGCCATTGTGATTTTGAATTAATCTCTAATAATCAATAAAAAAAATTAAGTTGACTTGTCATACAAGTAATAGGCTTTACTACAAAAACTACATAAATTTCATTTTTTCGCTTGCAAATTCATATAATTTACCAATTGTCAATATTGTCAAAACAATCAATGCTCAATTGTTAGCAAAACTACCAACTTTATTGGAAAGTTAGTCCAGATAATACTCTTTGCTCTGACTCGCTGATTAATTTGAACCACTAGCTAGAAACACATTTGTTATGCTTTAAGGAAATAACTAAATATCATCTATCCAACAGCAATTAATAAGTATTTTGAGGATTTCTCATTATCAGATGACAAAAAATTACCGAAATAAAAGTATTGAAATTTACAATTAATTTACGTAAAAAGTCCTTGTAACTAAATCATCAGGTAATCTGCTGGGTTCTCTGTGTTCGAGGTAATAGCTGTTGAAAGTACACACCAGAAGGCTGAAAACTTGTTAATATCTTCATGTAGTGCTGTGGCGATCGCGATCGTCTTGTATGTATCTAATGTACTTTTGCCTAAGAGTAAGACAAGATTGGCAAGTTCGCAGGACAAATTGTTTTTGAATTGATTAAAATATCCTTGTATACAATAAAAAAAGTTTGTCAAGTTTCATAGGGCTGAAATCACCACAGTGCGCTAACGTGTGAATAAGACCAAATTAGTAAACCTAAATCGATCTGCGATCGCATCGATTCTGCCACCGCCTCAACTCCTCAGTTAAGGTAGTTAGTACGCAAAAGGTTAACTGCTTTCAGGCAAACACCACCGTTGTTGTATTTACCCAAGGACAATACCCGTTTTAGTCTAAGGGATGCTTAATTTATGAAGGAAATGTAAAAATGGTTAGGTTAAGAGGAATAGTCTGAGTTAACATATAATTCACTCTTTCTCAGTAATTAATGTTGTGTAAAATACATGAAATTCGGCATAAGCAAGCGTACTTACTTCGTAATGTAATAAGAGCGTCACTGCAATTCCGAAAAGTAGAGAAAAAATTTCCGGGTATAAATCCCGTTTTCAATGTCTTTTTGGTGAAAGTAGCTAAAAGTTGCTTAATGAATTCATGATTAATACACAAAAAGAGTGCAATTTCTGTGAAACAGGCTACAATCGGAAGAGTCTTTATACAAAAATCTGCCAACAGTATGAACTCATTTGTATAGAGTGGTAAATTTTTTGATAAAGGCGAGTCTTTCTTTTGACCAGTTAGTTTAAAGCAATATGTGATAGCAACACATATAACATTTACTAAAGTGAGCAAGTCACCTTTAGTAGTTGCTTAAACTAAAGTAAAAACCCTCCTACCGGAGGTCTAAAACTTCCGAAAATATCTCTGGCAAATCTGCCAAAAAGCTTATTTTCGGTTGGCAATTGGCTCGTTTAAAAGAGCAGTAAACACATCTTGAGTAATTGATTCTGCAAGGAGCATGAGGAACGCGGCATGAACCAGGCTAACAACGTACTCGAAAGCATATATCAGCCTGACCTAGAAATAATGAATCAGCCTGAGCTCGAGTTAGAAGAACTCTTAATAGACGATGAAGAGGACTTGCTGATCGTAGATGAAGGTGACGAGGAATTTTTAGAGCCTCAGTCTGATGAGGACGACGCAAAGTCTGGAAAAGCCGCTAAATCGCGTCGTCGGACACAAAGCAAGAAAAAGCACTATACAGAAGATTCAATTCGGCTTTACTTGCAAGAAATTGGTAGAATTCGTCTGTTGCGGGCAGACGAAGAAATTGAATTGGCGCGGAAAATAGCCGATTTGCTGGAATTAGAGAGAGTACGCGAAAGACTCTCGGAGCAATTAGATCGCGATCCTCGAGATAGTGAATGGGCAGAAGCAGTACAACTGCCACTACCAGCCTTTCGTTATCGCCTCCATGTTGGTCGTCGGGCGAAAGACAAGATGGTGCAATCTAACCTCCGTCTTGTAGTTTCAATTGCTAAGAAATACATGAATCGTGGTTTGTCGTTCCAGGACTTAATTCAGGAAGGCAGTCTCGGTTTGATTCGTGCCGCTGAAAAGTTTGACCACGAAAAAGGTTATAAGTTTTCTACATACGCTACATGGTGGATTCGTCAAGCAATTACCCGCGCGATCGCAGATCAATCCCGCACAATTCGGCTTCCAGTTCACCTTTACGAAACCATTTCTCGGATTAAGAAAACTACCAAGTTACTATCTCAAGAAATGGGTCGCAAACCCACCGAAGAAGAAATCGCCACTCGTATGGAAATGACCATTGAGAAGTTGCGGTTTATTGCAAAATCTGCCCAGTTACCAATTTCATTAGAAACGCCAATTGGTAAAGAAGAAGATTCTCGGTTGGGCGATTTTATTGAATCCGATGGTGAGACACCAGAAGACCAAGTTTCCAAAAATCTTCTGCGCGAAGACCTTGAAAAAGTCCTCGACAGTCTCAGCCCACGCGAACGCGACGTTCTCAGACTGCGTTACGGTTTGGATGACGGTCGGATGAAGACCCTTGAGGAAATCGGACAGATTTTCAACGTCACCCGCGAACGGATTCGTCAAATTGAGGCGAAAGCACTCCGCAAGTTACGCCATCCAAATCGTAACAGCGTTCTCAAAGAGTATATTCGGTAGTAATTAGTCATTAGTCATTGGTCATTGGTCATTAGTGAATAAACAAATGACAAATGACAACTAACAAATGACAAAACAAATAAAAAACCTGGTAGTGAATTAAGCACTCCAGGTTTTTTTATTTATAGGTCATCTTAAATATTAAAACTTATTATAGGATGCCCCAAAAATGTAGAAATCCTTGACCAGAAAAAAGCTCAACCAAAACGGCTGCTAAAAAGCCAATCATTGCCAAGCGACCGTTCCAAATTTCTGCTTGTGGGGTAAAGCCCCAACGCCAAGCGTTGCGATCTTCAATTATGGGAGTAGTGACTTTTGTTGTAGTTGCATTTGTCATGGTTAGAACTCCAAATCCAATTTTTAAGCTTTATTGCCTTATGTAAACTAATATAACAAATATTTTCAGAAAGGCAACATTTTTTATATTTTTGTTTCTAGTACTTGACATAAATATAAATAGCTATTAATACGTATTAAAACATCAGCCTTCAGTGAGATTTACTGATGTAAAAGATATGTCATTTAAAGTTTTGGCTTGATCGACAATATCATCTATTGAAAATAATTATCAACTATTTTAGTTAAATTGCTTGATTTTTTAACATATTTTGCCTTTTAAAATAAAAAAATTCTTGATAATTTAAGTTAGTATCAAACAATTTCCATTTCTTTTGCAGTCGAGACAAAACCAAGCTTCTCGTAGATATGTTTACCATCCTCAGTGGCGTGAAGCCAGAGGCGTTTTGCCTCAGTTGCTCTCACAAAGCTGATAATTTCCTTTAATAATGCTGTTGCAATTCCCTGTCCTCGCCACATCGGAATCGTATAAACGTTCATAATGTAGCCTTCTAAGCCTGAAAAATTGCCATTGTAAGGGGGTCGTTGAAAAAATACCAAGCCGCTAGTGGCAACAATTTGGTTATTCACCTCAGCTACCCAAGCTAAAAACTCACTCGTCGGTATTTTTTCGCCAAGATATTTTCGAGTTGCTTCTGCTAGGTTTGTGGTGTCAGAGTCACTTTTAATATCGCCAGCTTCCCGCAGGAGTTCGAGACGCAGTTGGATTAGCGCCTCTAAATCCTGCAAGTTGGCTTGTCGCAAGTTGAACATCACCTTAATTTACGATCGCACTTCCGCCACGGTGATGATTTTTTCATCGCGGTTGAGTTGGAGGATGCTTTCACCTTTGACATCCCTACCTAAGAGCGGCACTGTTTCTACAGGTATCCGCACGACCCGCTCCTTATTCGTTACTAAAGCTATCTCGCCAGATGCGATCGCCATCACCATACCAGCTAAGTTGTCAGTTTTGCTAGCAAATTTCAGCGCTTGCGTGCCTAAATCACCGCGATTAGCCGCTCTTAACTGACTCGCAGCCATCCGCTTGGCATATCCTTCTTGAGTAACTAGCAACAGTTGGTCATCTTTACCGACAGTGACACAGCCAACCATTTGCTGATTTCTCAATAGTCGAAATGCTTGTAAACCCATTGCTGTGCGTCCCATGACCGGCAATTGTTCATCATTGACTGCAAAGCGCAACATTCGCCCACCGGAACTAGCTAAAATCAGATGCTCCCCTGGAGCGATGAACTGGGTGAATGACAATTCATCATCATCTTTGAGCTTCAAAATTGTGATTCCGCGCCGAGTCAGGTTAGTCAATTCTCCCAAAGACAGACGCTTAATTCTTCCCTGTTTTGTTAGGAGAATCATCTGCCTATTTTCGAGGTTTTCCGGCAGTAAAAAGCGGCTGACCACAGCTTCTTGAGTGCCTTGAGCAGTACTACTGAGCATAGCGATCAAAGGTTTTCCCCGTGGAGAACGCCCAGTCGTTGGGGGAATTTCTCCCACATTCACCGGATACACTTTGCCACCACCAGTTAGTATTAGCAAGTCTTTCCCTGTGTCGGTCAACACAGTTTGGATAATGAAGTCATGATCGTGTAGACCATTTTCAGCTTTTGACTTTCTCCCAGATGGCTGGGTGCGGCGAACATAACCTCGTTGAGTAAATTCTAAAATAGCTTCCTCTACTGGTTCAGAAGATTTAAGTTCCTCCTCCTCTGCGCCTCTGCCCCTCTGCTCCTCTGCCCTAGACTTTTGCTCCTCTGCAATTTTCGTGCGTCGGGGATCGCTGTACTTGCGCTTGAGCGATCGCAAATCTTTTTTCAGCGCCTTCAATAATTCGCGGCGATCGTTGAGTAATTGCTCCAATAAACTAATTTGTTCGCTGATCTGCTCAAATTCCTGCTGCAAATTTTGCTGTTCTAAACTAGTGAGGCGACGCAACGGCATAGCGAGAATTGCATCTCCTTGTACCTCACTCAAATCCAGTCGGCTACAAAGGTTAATTTTTGCCGTACTCCCATCGGGAGCTTGGCGCAAAATTTGAATTACCTCATCCAAATTAGACAGGGCTTTCAGTAAACCTTCTACCAAATGCACGCGACTTTGGGCCTTACCCAACTCGTAATTGTAGCGACGGTTCAGTGTCTCTTCTCGGAATCTCAAAAACTCCTGCAACAGTTGACGCAAACTTAACTGGCGGGGTTGTCCATCTACGATTGCCAGCAGAATCGCCCCAAAAGTCATTTGTAAAGCAGTTTGGTGATATAAATTCTGGAGAACTTCTTGGGGATTGGTATCGCGTTTGAGTTCAATTACCACCCGCATACCTTCGCGATCGCTCTCATCCCGAAGATCGGAAATTCCTTGCAAGCGTCCTTGATTTACTAAGTCCGCTACCTTCTCAATCCAGGCAGCCTTATTCACTTGATAAGGCAATTCTGTAATGATAATTGCCGTCCGGCGCTTGTTTCCCCTAGCTGCTGGAATTTCCTCTAGAGTTGCGACTCCCCGCAGCAGAATTCCACCTTTACCAGTGGTGTACGCTTCCCGAATTCCCGCTTCACCAACTATTTCCCCACCAGTGGGAAAATCTGGCCCTGGAATTAGCTCAAATAATTTTTCATCTGGCAAATCTGGGTTGTCGATTAAAGCAATTAACCCATCGACAACTTCCCCCAAATTGTGGGGTGGTACATTTGTCGCCATTCCCACGGCAATACCAGAACAGCCATTGAGTAACAGAAACGGCAACTGAGCAGGTAACACCGTTGGTTCTTGCTGGGAATTATCAAAGTTCCCGACAAATTCCACAGTTTCTTCACCAATTTCTGTCAGCATTCCCTCATGGCTGATCGGTGCGAGGCGCGTTTCTGTGTAACGCATCGCCGCTGGCGGGTCATTATCGACGCTGCCAAAGTTACCGTGTCCTGCCAGCAAGGGATAGCGGCTAGAAAAATCCTGCACCAGCCTGACTAAAGCATCGTAAACTGATTGGTCGCCGTGGGGATGGTATTTACCCAACACATCACCCACTACACGGGCACATTTTCGATAAGGTCTATCTGGTACTAAACCGAGTTCGTGCATTGCATACAAAATGCGTCGATGCACTGGTTTTAAGCCATCACGCACGTCTGGTAGCGCTCGCCCGACAATCACGCTCATGGCATATTCTAGATAAGACCGTTGCATCTCGGTGTGCAGGGCTGTTGGAATTACCTGTCCCGTTGAGAGAAGGTTTAACTGTTTTGCCATGAGTTTTTTCCCTGAAATTTAACTACACAAAAACCGATGGAACTCAACACTGCGGCAACCACAGCATAACGGATGAAATGAGATTCATAACAAAATTTTGATAGTCACAGAAGAAAAAGCAGTACTATCATCCTTGATGACGAAGATGCACTTGACTATTAAAAAGGATGCACACGAGTATAATCTACATAAACTTAGTAGCCATGATACTTTCCATGATTGCAAATCTTTAATTTTGAATTCTGAAATTCTTGAATATCCTCACCTCTATAACTAAAATTCTCATGAAAACTGTTTTAATTGTCGAAGACGATCTAATTAATGCTCGTGTTTTTTCCAAAATTTTGTCCAAGCGTGGTGGCTTGGGTGTAAAACACACTGAAAATGTCGAAGAAGTCATAAAAATTGCCCAATCAGGAGAAGCCGACCTGATTTTAATGGATGTTTCTCTCTCCAGAAGTGTTTACCAAGGCAAGTCTGTTGATGGAATTAAGATTACACAAATGTTAAAATCCGATCCAAAAACAGCAAACTTACCTGTGATTCTGGTGACAGCCCATGCTATGGAAGGCGATCGCGAGAACTTTCTCAAGCAAAGCGGTGCTGATGGCTACATTTCTAAGCCAGTTGTTGACCATCAACAGTTCGTTGACCAAATCATCGCACTTCTACCCACAGACTAACACTGAAAATTAACGACTTATTTTCAGGAATACTTGCCCGCAAATGTTTTTAGGCAACTAATATCCTGTATTTATCTAGTATAGATGTACTACGAAAAGGTACTATTAGGCAAGTGGCAATAGGACAGTTAGGAGTTATGAGTGAGGAGTTGAAATATTTAACTTTTAACTCCTAACTTTTAACTTCTAACTCCTAACTCCTAACTTAGACTTTTATTGAGTCGGCTGTTTTCTAGGCGTAGGCGCTGATGATGAGTTTTCTCGTTGCTGTATGGCTGCTTGAATACGTGGTAATTCTAGGAATTTTTTCGTATCAGACAGTAGACGATCGCCCCAGAGATTTTCTTTGAGGAAATTTAAATTAGCATAGCGCGAATCGATACGGAGTGCAGTTTCTCCCAAGGTTAGTCCTTGTTGGCGATCGCCTTTAGTATAGAGTGCCACTGCCAAAGCCAATAAAGGTTCTGCCGCTTGTTTTTCAAGGGTTACAGCAGATTGCCATCGCTTAATTGCTTCAGGGATATTACCCTGTTCGTAGTTGATTAAGCCAATGTTGTTGAGTGCGGGCCAGAACTTTTTATCTTGAGAGACAGCTTTATCGTACTGTGCGATCGCATCTGGCAATTTACCCAGCAAATAATAAGCATTACCCAAATCAAATAATCCCTCTGGATCGTTGGGTTTTAACTTCAAACCATCTTGATAATTGACAACAGCAGCCTGGTAATTTTTCTGCTGAAAATTTGCTGAACCCAAAGCAAACAAAATATCACCATTTTTGGGGTTAAGAGATTGCGCTTTTTTCAGACTAGCGATCGCGCCATCAAACTCTTTGGATTGCAACTGCAATCCACCCAACAGCAACCACACTTTATCATTCCCAGGAGCCAGTTGACTAGCCAGCCGCGCTCGTGGCAAAGCTAAGTCAACCTGTTGAAACTGAGCTAGTTGAGCCGCCTCTTGTGCCAAGCTCAACCCCTGCTTTTCTAACTTTGTCGCATCTAGTTGCAATGTATGGGGTATTAATGCCTGCGCGTTAGCGGCTTTTGGCATACTCCATAAACTACAGACCATTAAAAGAGAAATCAAACGAATATGTTTAGGCACACTACCGCCTTTAAGCCACTAATCAAAGAATCTTTCAGCTAGCTTAAACGATCTGCGCTGTTGGCGGTAGCAAAATCTTATAAAGAAAGGCAGGAGGCAGGAGGCAGAAGGCAGGGGGAGCAGGGTAAGCAGGGGAAGCAAGGGGACAAGGTGACAAGGTGACAAAAGTTTAGAACTTACAACAAGTCTTTCCCCTTGTCCCCAATTCTCCTTGTCTCCAAGTCCTCTTTCCAATGCCCAATGCCCCATACCCATTAAACAATTGATGACTTTGGTCATACATCAGTCTGGAATTACTAGTGACTTTGGTCATACATCAGTTTGGATGTTTTGAATGATAATTATTATGTATGAATTTATACGATGAGGTAATATTAAACACTTTGATATCAAAAAAAAGCAACTGTCTAAAATTGCTTAATCCATACATCAGCAGAATAGAACTTTAATGTAAATAAGGAGTTGATTCAATGTTGAAACCAAACCGTATATCGATTGTATTAGCTGCTGCTGCCCTGATTCTTGTTCCCACTCTCTTGACTGCGCCTGCAAGTGCCCAGACGAAAGTCTACGTTGGTGGCGATCGCGATCGAGATTGGGATCGCGACGGCAGATCCAATTCTAGAGCCAGAGATAATTGGAACCGCGACGGCAGATCCAATTCTAGAGAAGTCAGAAACTCTAGAGACAGGGATAATTGGAACCGCGATCGCAGAACATATCCTGTAGAAGTCAGAAATCCTAGAGATCGGGATAATTGGAATCGTGACAACCAATTTAATAGCAGGTAGTCAGACTTGGTAATGGTGATATCAGATATCCCAATGGGCAAATTATTCCTGCTAGATCCGTAGTCAGACTGCGCGATCGAGGTTATTTCAGACTTCCTAACGGGGATATTCTTCTTCCCAATCAAGAAATTGTTCCTGCTGGGAGATTAGTAAGAGTGCGTGATGATTACTTCAGACTTCCTAGTGGATTAGTACTGCAAATAAACCTTTAAAACACTAAAAACTCAAAATCATTGTCAGTATTAGGCTACCAGGCTATAGTTTTAGCCGTGAATAACTAGCTCGGTAGCCGTTCTTTATAGACAAAATGGATATGAAAATTGATACACCAAATACCGTAGATTCCCCAGTTTTGGTTCCAGAGGTAAAGAAAAAAAAGAGCAGACGTAATTGGCTCTCTTGGCTAATAGCTCTTTGCCTTTTGGGTGGAATTGGCTATGCCGTTTATTACCAAGTAACGGTTGCTCCTCGTCAAGAAGCCAGACGCAGAGTGCTGACAAGGCCTGTAGAAAGGCAGAGTTTAACAATTACAGTTTCAGCGAACGGAACGGTGAAACCTGAGCGGTCAATCAACCTCAGCCCGAAAAATTCTGGCATCTTGAAAACACTGCTGGTGAAGGAAGGAGATATCGTCAAACAAGGACAGATTGTCGCTTACATGGATGATTCCAACCTCCGCGGACAACTTACCTCTGCTCAAGGACAATTGGCACAAGCCGAGGCGAATTTGCAAAAAGCGATCGCAGGTAATCGTCCTCAAGATATTGCCCAATCACAAGGAGCATTAGACGAAGCCGAAGCGAATTTGCAAAAAGCGATCGCAGGTAATCGTTCTCAAGATGTTGCCCAAGCACAGGCACGCTTGCAAAGCGCTCAAGCCGCCCTTCGCCAAGCAGAAGATGATTTTGCTCGCAACCAGCAACTTTACAATGCAGGTGGTATTTCCCTTCAGACTCTCAACCAAAACCGTTCTAATCGTGACAGCGCCCAAGCGAATGTAAATGAAGCACAGCAAGCACTGGCTCTGCAAAAAGCCGGGTCACGTCCAGAAGATATCGAGCAAGCACGAGCTGTGGTGAAGCAGAGACAGCAAGCTTTGGCACTCCTGAAAGCCGGAACGCGCCAAGAAGATATTAATGCTGCTCGTGCCCAAGTAACATCAGCTCGTGGTTCGCTGCAAAACATCCAAGCTGAAATCAACGACACGATCATTCGCGCACCCTTTGATGGTGTGGTGACAAAGAAGTTTGCCGATCCAGGCGCTTTCGTGACACCGACAACTGCTAGTAGTGAAGTAGCTTCTTCTTCTTCTTCTTCAATCTTGTCTTTAGCTTCCACAAATGAAGTTGTCGCCAATTTAGCGGAAACAAATATTTCCAAAATCAGCCTTGGTCAAAAAGTCTCGATTAAAGCAGATGCCTACCCAGGAAAAACCTTTGAAGGTAAAGTCAGCCAAATTGCTGCCCAAGCAATAGTAGAGCAAAACGTCACCAGTTTTGAAGTAAGAGTATCACTTTTAGACCCTCAAAGACTATTGCGGTCTGGGATGAATGCAGAAGTAGATTTTCAAGTCGGTCAAGTTCAAAATGTTTTAGTAGTGCCAACAGCCTCGGTGGTTCGTCAAGAAAATGCCACAGGCGTGTTTGTGCAAGGAAAAAATAACAGACCTGTATTCACTCGCATTGAAACTGGTGTCACCGCGAATAACTTTACCGAAGTTAAGTCTGGATTGACAGGAGACGAAAGAGTATTACTCAGTTTCCCACCAGGATCGCGTCCGCAATCAACACCAAGAGGAGGAGTTTTCCCTGGTTTAGGTGGAGGCGGAGGAGCCGGCGGAGGCGGAGGAAGAGGAGCAGGTGGGGGCGGAGGTCGTTCCGGCGGCAGTTCTGGCGGTGGTGGTCGTTCTCAAGGCGGTGGTTCCCCTTAAAGTTAGTTTTAAATAAAACATTATGTTTAAGATATTTAAGGGCTTTTACAAAGCGAAGAATACCCGCACAGTACCATTGCTGGAAATCTTGACAATGGCGGCGGAAACTCTGTGGAGTAACAAATTACGCACAGGTCTAACTATGTTAGGCGTGATTATTGGGATTTCTTCAGTTATTGCCATTACTTCTGTCGGTCAGGGAGTACAAAAAGGTGTTGAGCAACAGATCCAAGCATTGGGTACAGATGTGATCCAAATTTTAGCTGGTGCGGCAAGAAGCGGGAATGTCCGTCAAGGAGTAGGTTCTAGCAGTACCTTGACCTGGGAAGATGCGAAAGCGATCGCTACACAAGCGCCATCAGCACAGCTGGTTTCTGCTTATCTCCAACGGACTGCTCAAGTTGTCTATGCAGGACAGAACACCTCAACAACCATTTATGGCACTGATTTGAACTACCCAGAAGTCAGAAATACTCACCCCCAACAAGGGAGATATTTTACTCAGGAAGAACTAGATACTGCTGCACAGCTTGCCATTCTTGGCCCCACAGTTCAAAAAACACTCTTTGCACAAGGTGTAAATCCGATCGGTGAGAGAATTCGGATTCAGGGAGAGGCTTATGAAGTAATTGGGGTGATGGAACCTAAAGGCGCTCAGGGGCCAATGGATCGAGATGACCAGATTTTTATTCCTCTAACTAGTATGTCGAAGAGACTAGTTGGAAATAATGCCCTGGTAGGCGTTTCTGTAAGTGGAATTTTAGTCAAAGGCGCGAATCAAGAGCAGTTAGAAGCCGCTCAGTTTCAAGTTACCAATCTCTTACGGCTGCGTCATAACATTTATCCGCCACAAGCTGATGATTTTCGGCTGACTAATCAAGCTGATATTGTTAGTACCTTTACTAGTATTGTGGGTTTATTTACAGTCATGGTGGTAGCGATCGCTGGAATTTCTCTGGTTGTTGGTGGCATTGGTATTGCTAACATTATGCTAGTTTCTGTGGTCGAGCGGACGCGGGAAATCGGGATTCGCAAAGCCGTAGGAGCCACTAATTCTGCCATACTTAATCAATTTTTAGCGGAAGCGATCGTGATTTCCATTGTCGGCGGAGGTATTGGGATGGTGACTGGCGTTTTATTAGCCTTTGTGGCTGCAAACGTTTTCAAATTCCCGTTTGTAATTTCTTTGTTGTCGATCGTTGCTGGCTTTGTACTCTCGTTAACCGTTGGCTTAATCGCTGGGGTAATTCCAGCACGGAACGCATCTAAATTAGATCCAATCAATGCTTTACGTAGTGACTAAATAATTCGTAATTCGTAATTCGTAATTCGTAATTTGTAAGTTATATGCCAACAATGATTTGGATGGAATCTATTACTAAAACTTACCACTTGGGAGAAGTTAGCGTTCCCATACTCAAGGGAATTGAACTCTCTATTGAGGAAGGGGAATATGTCTCAATCATGGGTGCGTCAGGTTCGGGTAAATCCACGCTGATGAATATTTTGGGATGTCTGGATCGTCCGACAACTGGAGACTATATTTTTGAAGGCAGAAACCTGACGACTTTTGATGATGATGAATTAGCCTATATCCGCAACCAAAGGATCGGTTTTGTTTTCCAACAATTTAACCTATTGGCGCGGGCAACAGCGTTGGAAAACGTGATGTTGCCAATGGTTTACGCCAATTTACCCAAGCCAAAACGTCGGGAAAGGGCATTAGAAGCCTTAGAAAAGGTAGGACTAGGGGGACGCATCGCTAACCGTCCTAGTCAACTCTCTGGCGGACAACAACAACGAGTAGCGATCGCTCGTGCTTTGGTTAACCGACCTGCATTAGTTTTGGCAGATGAGCCAACAGGAGCTTTAGATACTGAAACTTCCCATGAGGTGATGAATTTACTGACTGAACTTAATGACCAAGGGATCACAATTGTGATTGTCACTCATGAACCTGATATCGCTGCTCAAACCCAAAGGATTATTCGAGTTCAAGATGGTTTGATTGTCGGCTAATTTGTTAAGATTAACCTTCTAAGGAGGAATTTAAGATTTAAACCTCTTAGGTCAATCAGGATGAAAACTTTTAATTATATCCTCAAAAAACCTAATTAATGACTATATCTAGATTATGAATTTCAGCTTATTCTTCGTGCATTCTGCCTGGGTTCCTGTCGCGTTGGCGATTCTTCTTCCAAATGCAGTAAGTGCAGCAACTCCACTAAAAGCACAGAATTCTTCAAGCTCTGTACAAGTTCCCGATCGCCTCAACCCCAATCCCAACCCTCTGCAATTTCCAACTAAACCGGAGGAAGTAAGGATTCAGGGAACTGTGCCAATCAGTTTGGCACAAGCTTTGGAACTAGCAAAACGCAACAATCGAGACTTACAGGTAGCTATATTACAGCTAGAACGCAGTCGCTCGGCGCTACGCGAGTCTCAAGCTGCCTTATTTCCGACTCTGGGAATAAACAGTAGTGTGACTAATAGTGGTAATGGTTTTAGTAACAATTCATCTCAAGCCAGCACCTCTTTTAATGGTTCAGCGCAACTAAATTATAATCTTTATAGTTCTGGGAACACACTAGCGGCTATCCGAGCCGCAGAAGAACAGCTACGGGTAGATGAGTTAAATGTTGAAAGTCAGTCTTTGACAATTAGCTTGAATGCGACCACTCAATACTACAATTTGCAACAAGCAGATCAACTAGTAAGAATTAATCAGTCTGCTGTGATTAATGCCCAGGCTAGTTTACGGGATACTCAAGCAAGAGAACAGGCTGGAGTGGGTACGCGGTTCGATGTGCTGCAAGCTCAGGTGAATTTAGCAAACTCCCAACAACAACTGACTAATGCGATCTCACAGCAGCAAATTGCCCGTCGTCAGCTTGCTACGTTGTTAAGTTTGTCGCAGTCAGTTGATATCGCTGCCTCAGATCCCGTACAATTAGCGGGTCTTTGGTCGCAGACGGTAGAACAAAGTATTGTCCAAGCGTTTCAAAATCGTCCAGAGTTGCAACAGCAATTAGCACAACGTAATATTTCTGAGCAACAGCGACGACAGGCACTTTCACAGCTAGGGCCGCAAGTTAGTTTGGTAGGCAACTACAATCTGCTAGATCGGTATAATGATGGCGCGAGCATTACTGATGGCTATTCAGTAGGACTTCAAGGAAATCTAACTTTATTTGAAGGGGGAGCAGCAAGAGCAAGAGCGGCTCAATCGAGAGCTAATATTGCGATCGCAGAGACTCAATTTGCTAGCCAGCGCGACCAAATTCGCTTTGATGTAGAACAGTATTATGCTCAATTGCAATCCAATTTAAATAACGTGCAGACTTCTAGTGTGGCTTTAAATCAAGCCAGGGAAGCTCTGAATTTAGCAAGGTTGAGGTTCCAAGCTGGTGTGGGTACTCAAACAGAGGTAATTGATGCTGAAAATGACCTGACAAGAGCAGAAGGTAATCGAGTCGCAGCTATTTTGGATTACAATCGCGCTCTAGCTAATTTACAAAGATCGGTAACATCCAGAGCTTCGCGCTAAGATCAAATTATTAGATATCTGGTGAAATTAAATATGCGTTATCCAGAGCCCTTGTAGAGACATAGCACTGCTACGTCTCTACATTCTTTTTTGCAATGTTTATGAAATATAGCAAGGGACTGGGGACTAGGGACTGGGGACTGGGTGAAAAGCCTTTTTGTGTCTAAATTTTATCATCTGTTAATGTCCGAACCTTTTTGGCTGTTGCTATAAATGTATAGCTGTAGTCAGATATGCTATACCAATTCAATTAATGATTGGAACATATTCTTGGATAAAGACGGGATAAATCGCGTCTCTACAAATGGTCTATTTGTCGCATTCTTTTTTCCAATTGGTATTAGGACAGTGTTGATTGCTCAAAGCTTTAGAGCAACTGGGTTTATACTTAGTACTCAGCACTTAGCACTCAGCACTCAGCACTCTTAAGGTACAGTAATTACTGCTACTGGGCAATGGGCTTTACTCAGAATTGCATCGACTCTATGACCAAAGAAAACGCGACCCGTAACCATGCGGATACTACTCCCTAGAAGAATTAAGTCAACTTCCTGAGTTTTGGCAAACTTGAGGATTTCCTTTTCTGGGCTGGTTCCTTGAAGAATATAGGTTTTGACATCAGCACCCAGATTGCGGGCAATTTCTGCTTGCTGTTCGAGCATATCGTGAGCAATTTCCTTGACTGGAGCTAGCGATCGCTGTTCGTAAAGAATATACTCAACCTGTGGCAAATTAATTACGTTAACGATCGTAACTAATGCCCCGGTTTGAGCTGCGATCGTACTTGCCATCTCTACAGCATTTTTACTATATTCTGTCCCCACCGTTGGCACCAAAATCTTGTTGATCTGTTGTTGAGGAATTTTGCATATCTCGCCTTTCGGTTGGGGTAGATGCGACTTTACCACCATCGTTGCACAAGGTGCTTCTTGGACAACCCGATCGACAAGCAAATTGAACAATGCTTTCTGGGGGCGGATCTGTTCTGAAGCTCCCAATACAATCAAGTCATAGTTTTTGTTTGCTTCATTCAAAATTACCTCCGCTTTATTACGCCCCGACTCCGTTTTTGTTTGCAGGGTGGTATCAGCAGGTAGCTGCATTTCCTCAGTTACAGCAGCTAAAGCAAGGTCTGCGGCAGTATCTTTAACCTGGGTTGCCTCCATCCGGCGGGCTTTGCTTTGAGGTTGCTTATCACTCAGAGCATATAAAGATGTAACTTCTATCGAGTTTTGGTGAGCCATGTAACCGACTAGTTGCGCCGCCAGTTGGATGTTGGGGCCACCACTAGTAGGTATTAAGATACGGTGAATCTGCTTGATAAAGCTACGGCTATCCTGTTCTTCTTGTTCCAAACGTCGAGCTTCCTCTTCACCCATAACCACCTTCGACAAACACCAGCGCAGCAGGGGTGGAGCCATTAGGGAAGTGACGATCGCTACCATGACAATAATCGAGTACATCTGGGGATTCAGCACTCCCAAAGATAAACCAATGGTGGCAACGACAATTTCCATCGCCCCGCGAGCATTCATCCCGGAACCCATTGCCAAACCTTCCCAATGACTCAAGCCGCCCGCACGAGAACCAAGGTAAGCACCTGTAAATTTGCCAACACAGGCGACAGCCAGAACAATCAAGCCAAATATCAATGTTTGAGGGACTAACAGAGCGAGTAAATTAACTTTCAAGCCTGCTGAAGCAAAGAAAATTGGCGCTAGAAAGCTTGCTGTAAAAACTTCTAACATGTGCCCAGCTTCATTGCTAAAGCGGCGGGATTGGCCTGCTAGAATCCCTAGCACAAAAGCACCTAATGCTGCTTCTAGACCTAATGCGTGGGTAAGTGCTGCTGCCGAGAGCGAAAGAATTAGCACAACCGACATACTCGCGGCGATTCCACCAACATAGTCATCAACCCACCGTAATATCTGGTCTACGATGGTACGCCCAATTGTAAAGGCGATCGCTAAAAACAATATCGCCGCGCTCACAGAATGGAAAATTGTCCCAAAGTCAAATTTGCCGCTACTAGCTAAACCTGAAACCACAGAAAGTAAAATCCAGCCGATGGTGTCGTCAGTCATCCCAGCAGCTAAGGTAACTTGACCAATGTCACGGCGAATCAGGTTTAAGTCCATCAGCACCTTCGCAATCACTGGGACTGCCGAAATACTCATTGCTGTGGCGATAAATAGACTAAATACCAATCGCTTTTCTGGGTCGGCTAAAAAACTATCTGGCAATAGCCAGCCCAGTCCAAATCCAGTGATAAACGGGATAATAATTCCGCCCAGTGAAATCAAAAGAGCCGTTTTACCCTTACGAAGAATCAGCTTGAGATCCGTCTCTAACCCAGTCACAATCAGCAAAAATAACACGCCTAACCAAGAAATCACCGAAAGTAAATTAGACTGTTCTTGACTTTTGGGAAAGATGTGCGCCTGTAAATCTGGAAGAAGCAAACCAAATAAAGAAGGGCCAAGCAGCACACCCGCCAGTAATTCTCCAACAACAGGCGGTAGGTTAATCCGGCGCATCAACTCACCTAATCCCCGCGCTACCAAAAGCAATAGTGACAGTTGCACTAGCACCAACAGCAGCTCGTGATGACCGAGAGGTTTAATTAAACCGTCACCTGCTGCTTTCTGGACAGCGAGTACAGGCACTAATATTAGGGACAGGTTTTGCATAACGTCGAAAGGGTGGATTACAAATTTTTAAAGGGGCTGTTCAAGTAAATCGTGAAAATGTTTACTTCCACATCGGCCTATGAGATTAAACTGTGATTGTGATTATTAACGGCAAGATTATCATGTGCGATCGCCCGAAGCTGTCAGTTCAGGAACAAAGCTCATCAACTTCTTTTCGAGCGCGAACAAAGAACTTTGTAGTGTCTATCCAAAGACCTCGATCGGTTGCTAATTTCTCAATTTCTGCTTTGTACTCAACTTGCAATTGATTTAATTGTTCTGGTGATAATTTTGACAACAGAGGATTGCTTTTAAAATTTATATTAATTACTGTCATCGATAATCTGTTATCACTAAGAGAGTGATAACGTCCTGATGGTTCAATCTTAATTTCGATATCTCTAAAACCTGCCCGCTCAAGCAATTTACGACATTTTTCTGGAGTTCCCAGTGGTTCAAGAATGTGTGGTAGCGATACACCCAAAACTCTAGCGCAGACCCTCTGCTGAAGAGATGCCATAATAGCAGTTTCGGGAGGACAGGTAAATGCCACATACCCTCCTATTTTCAAGTAGCCGTACCACTTTTGCAAAGTAGCAAGGATATCAGGAAAAAGTACAATTGCCTCACAGCAAAAGACGACATCAAAACTACTGTCACTAAAGTTGAAATATTCTGCATCTGCCTCAATCAACTCGATATTTTGTAATTTTGCTGCGGCAATCTTAAGTCTTGCTTGCTGCAACATTCCAGGGGTCATGTCAATTCCAATCACATGGCCCTCTGAACCAACTTTTTCAGCTGCGGGTATCGCAACTAAACCTGTTCCAGTCGCCACATCAAGGATTTTCTGCCCCGAATGTAGCCCAACAAATTCAACTAAAAGCTTGGCTTCTAAAGGATGGCGAGTATCTTTTTCATAGTCATAAGTCGTTCTACTACCATAAAATTCTTTTAGTTGCTGCTTATAAATATCCATATCGGTGATAACCAAATGTCAAATTTTCTCCACTTTATAGTACCTCTTGTTGCGATCTTGAGTTGTTCGTTGCTGAACCCAACCCTAACAGTACAAGCCGCGTCTTCATCCACCACTGTTTACGAACAACGGATAATCCACAGTCCAGATGGTATCGGCAAATACTACATGGGGCGCGAAATTGCCAAAGTTATGGGGTACACTGGCGCTGGCTGGCTAGAACGTCCAAGTCGAGAGGGGGAAGAACAGCCAAGTAAGGTAGTCAGCCTCCTCTATCTGAAACCTAACGATGTAGTAGCGGATATCGGCGCTGGTACAGGTTACTTAAGCTTTCGCATCGCGCCGTTATTAACAACAGGTAAAGTGTTAGCTGTAGATGTTCAGCCAGAAATGTTGGAAATTATTGAGTTATTCAAAAAAGAGAAAAATATCACTAATGTTGAGCCTGTTTTGGCAACTCTTAGTAACCCCAACTTACCACCTGAAAGTATCGATTTGGCATTGATGGTGGATGCTTATCATGAACTTGAGTATCCTCAAGAAGTGATGCAAGGAATTGTGAAAGCGCTGAAACCTGGTGGCCGGGTAGTGCTGGTTGAGTATCGGGGTGAAAATCCTTTTATTATGATTAAACGTCTGCACAAAATGACTCAAAAACAAGTCCGCAAAGAAATGCAAGCTGTTGGTTTGGTTTGGCGGGAAACTAAAAATTTGTTACCTCAACAGCATTTAATGGTGTTTGAGAAACCTAACACTAATTCGTAATTCGTAATTCGTAATTCGTAATTCGTAATTAAAATGTCAAGTCATAATAAAGTAAAACTTCTTGCTATCTAGGAAAATCATGGTTAACCTCAAATATTTGTGCAGCAGTTGTCTAGTCAGAATTCAGGAGTCATAATTCAGGAATCAAAATAGTTAAAAAACCAGAGAAATATTTGATGACTATTTTGGTATCAGTCTATTTTTTGGGGAATGAGACTAGCGCTTTTGGTGACACTATCCCAAACAATCCAGTTAAAAGAATTATCTAAATCATCGGGGCTGTTTGAAACTTTGAAATATAGCTTTTCTTCACGTTTTCTTTCAATGGCAAAGTCGGCATTTTGAGCATAAGCGACTATAAAACCTTTGTCTCGCAAACAATACATCGCCCAGGCTTTCAATGATTGCTTGTATGGTTCGTGGGGTATTGGTGGTTTTGTGATTGTGTCTTCAATGACTTTAAATAGTTGCGTGAGTTTCGCGGTCATAGTAGATACTTTTGTTATTACCCTTAAGTTAACTAGCTTCTGGATCGCAACGAATTTCAATCATAAAGCCATCTGGATCGTAAAAATATACTCCTCTACCAGTAGGACGAGTGACTGGGCCATGTGCGATCGCTATTTTATTTTCCCCGATTACTGTCACCGCGCGATCGAATAACTGCGGATCGATGTCAAAGGCTAGATGGTAAGCTCTAGTGAAGGTCTTTTCTGGATTGGGATCTGGTGGTGATAATTCTGGTTCCCCAAATAAATCTAGAATTGTACCATCGGGAGTGATGAAGTTGGCTACTTTCCCAGATGCGACTAGTTCCACCAGAGTTGCGGGTACTTCGTCGCCTGTGAGTTCGTGTAAACCCAGGATTGTGCCATAAAAATAGCGCGAGGCTTGCATATCTTTGACGTTGAGGGCAATGTGATGTACTCTACGCAGACTTCCTGGCGCAATCACACTGTTCAGAGATTGGGTGCTAGATAGCATAATCAACAAAATCTCAATATTTAGATAGAAGTTGAACTTTTTTTTAAAGTTTACTATTGCTAATAAAAATTTATCATGGCTTTTGATTATTCTTTAGACTTTAAAAATATTGATTTTCGCCAACATCCTGAACTCTATCGTGTTGGGAAGGGTGAGCAGGGTGTACTTTTAGTAGAACCATACAAATCAGAAATTCTTCCTTACTGGCGGTTCAAAACTCCTGAGATTGCTAAAGAGTCGAGTGAGAAAATTTACGACCTTTTTCTTGATTATTTAGAGAAAGATGATTTTGTCGGCGCAGATATGGCACGGAAATTTATCCAAATGGGCTATACTCGCTCTCGCCGTTATGCTAATCATAAAAGCGGCAGGAAGTATAAACAGAATTCGGAAGATTCAGGTTCCAAAAAAGAGATTCTTCCTTATGAAGTAGACCCAGTTAAAGCGGAATCAGCAGCAATATTTAAAGCTAAGTGGGTAGAAGCAAAGACAAACGAGAAATATCAAGAGCTTTTAGCCAAACATAAACAGATGTATGAAGTAGATTAGTAACTTTCGTAGGGTGCGTTACCTTGCTAACGCACCCTCCAAGATATTTTTGGTACGTTAGCAACAGCTAACGCACCTTACCAAACAGCTAATGAGTCTTTTATACTCGTGAACGAGTCTTTTATACTCGCTGACGAGTCTTTTATGCTCGTGAATGAGTATTTTATACTCGCCGACGAGTCTTTGATACTCGCTGACGAGTCTTTTATACTCGTGAATGAGTATTTTATACTCGCTGACGAGTCTTTTATACTCGTGAATGAGTATTTTATACTCGCCGACGAGTCTTTTATACTCGTGAACGAGTCTTTGATACTCGCTGACGAGTCTTTTATACTCGTGAACGAATCTAGAGGACTGATTTCAGAAACTTTTTACATTGTCGGTGATTAATTAAGAGTAACGCGATCGCATTTCCCCACTCAGCAATTCAACAATAATCATAGTTGCCTAAGCGATCGCATCAGGTAGAGTAATATTGAAGGACTGCATAAGCTGGTTACATTGTGAGCGATTAATTTAAGATTAACGCGATCGCATCTCCCCTTCACCAAACCAACAAAAATCATACTGTGCAACAATAGCTGTAGCTAAGTCGGAGTAAAAACTTATGGACTGGCGACAGTACATTCATTCAGACCCCAAAATTCTGCTGGGTAAGCCGACTGTGAAAGGAACTCGTTTATCTGTAGAGTTCTTGTTGGGTTTGTTTGCGGCGGGATGGACAGAACAACAAGTGCTAGAAAACTATCCTACTCTTACCTCAGAAGCACTAAAGGCAGTATTCGTTTTTACGGCAGAGTGATTTGAGAAACGCTGTTGCCTGTGCGCGGCTCACAGTGGGAAAATCTTCTAGAAAGTCGTCGAGGCGATCGCCTGCTTCCAAATAATCAATCAATGTTTGTACTGGTACACGAGTTCCATAGAAAACGGGTGTACCAGAAAGGATGTCGGGAGAAGTTTGTATTAGTTGAGATTCCATATCGCATCTGGCAAAGTGATATTGAAGGACTGCATAAGCTGGTTAGATTGTGAGCAATTAATTTAAGATTAACGCGATCGCATCTCCCTTATCTTCATTGCATCTCCTCTCTGGGCAAGCCAACAAAAATCATTAAGATTAACGCGATCGCATTTCCCCTTATTCACCGATTGAAACTTGACTGGGGTCAAACAACCACCCATCGCCGACTATATCGTTTAGGTGTTGATTGAGTCGGGGGAGGAAATATTTTGGATCATGTAGTCGTTGCTGGATATACCAAGCTTTAAACGCTTCCTTTGTTTTAATTCCTTGTCCACCCGCAGCCCCTAATACAATCTTCCAACTGCGCTCTTGGAGTTCCTCTAACTGCGGATGACCTTCACCTCGGAGCAGGCAAAAGAACATTGCCGTTGTTCCTAGCAAAGCTCCTAATTCATCACCTTCAGAGACTGCATTGTATAAAACACAGATTAACTGAATGGT
Organism: Nostoc sp. DedSLP04; assembly: GCF_034530775.1. NCBI lineage: Bacteria > Bacillati > Cyanobacteriota > Cyanophyceae > Nostocales > Nostocaceae > Nostoc > Nostoc sp. DedSLP04. The sequence continues at coordinate 63,940 of NZ_JAVRCL010000006.1, forward strand.
ATTTGCTAAAGGGGCTTGAATTTTTAGCGTCAGCCAGACTGCTTGAGCTAGGTAAACCAAACCACTGCTTTCATCTGCTACAGCTAAATTGCTCAGAAGTTTTACCAAATCACTATAGGCACTTATTTGTGCAAGTGTGGAAGCAACTTGCTCCCAAAGTGCGATCGCTTTTGAGATGTCCCCTTGTTGGGCAATTACTCCTGCTATGTTGTTGAGGGTAGTAGCTTTGCCTTTGGCATCGCCAATCTGCTCCTTTATTTCTAAGGATTGCTCCCAAAGTGCGATCGCTTTTGGGATGTCCCCTTTTTGAGCGATTACCTGAGCCATGTTGCTGAGGATAGTGGCTTTACCTTGGACATCACCAATTCGCTCACATATTTCCAAAGATTGCTCCCAGAGTGCGATCGCTTTTGGAATGTACCCTTGGTTGGCAATTATTTGAGCCATGTTGTTGAGGGTGATGGCTTTACCAGCGACATCGCCAATCCGCTCACATATTTCCAAACTTTGTTGTAACAACTCAAGTGCTCTTTCAATATCTCCTTTTTGGGCAATGACCCACACCATGTCTTGAATACTTGCCACTTTGCCTTTAAGATTGCCAATACTTTCTTTAATTTCCAAAGATTGCTGCCACAAATCAAGCGCTCTTTCAATATCTCCTTGTCGGTAAGTTAGCCATGCTATTTCGTGGAGGGTAGCGGCTTTGCCAGCCACATAGTTGATACGTTCATGTATGTCCAAAGATTCCTGCAACAAGTCAAGCGCTCTTTCAATATCTCCTTGTTGGGCAATTACCCTTGCTATATCATTGAGAATTGGGGCTTTGCCATTAATATCGCCAATACATTTTTTAATTTTCAAAGATTGCTGCCACAAATCAAGCGCTCTTTCAATATCTCCTTGTCGGTAAATTAGCCATCCTCTTTCATGTAGAATTCCGGCTTTGCAAATGTCGTCTTTTTCAGGGCAAAGGTTTAAGGCTTGCAGAGAATGAGCAAGCGCCTCTTCAAAAAACCCCAAAACCCCTTCCACATAAGTAATGGCTCCTAAGATGCGGTAGTCTTGAAAAACTGCCAGAATTTGCTCATATAAATCAAAAGCTTCCACAAACCGGGAATTGTTCACCCAAAGGGTTGCAATTGTATGCCCGATGCTGACAGCAATTTCCTGTTCTCTTGCCAGCAATCCCAAGCGCACAATTTCCAGTGCTTCTGCTTCCGTGCATTTGCCAGTCTCCTCCCACCAAGCTTGATGGATTTTCCTCACCGCTTGCTGTCGCGTTGCTTGCCATTCTTCCTCACTCAACACTGGTTCTAACAACGGTTCTAAAATTGTCGTCACCCGATAATTAGCTGGCTGGTTGGGGTGAGTGGTGGCGGACTCGATTAGGCTAAGGCTGGTTAACTTGCCCAAAACTGCCAATTCGTCGGCGGTAGAAATTGCCCTGATAATATCCTCCATCACTGGCAGATGAAACACACTCAACCGCGCGAGAAACTTTTGTTCTTCCGGTTCCAAAGCATCCAGCAGAGTTCGTGCCAAAATATCTTCGCGGAATTTCTGCTCAGTCGCCTCCAGCCGATTCAATAATTCATCCGCCGCTAATCCCGGCTGCTGAATCACCTCTAACAACCACTTCAGCAACCGGGGATTACCATCAGCAATGTGAATAATCCGCTGAGTTCTTAACTGCTGTCTAACTTCTTTATCTAAGGGAAAGCAGATTTTATCAATATCACTGCTGCTCATCCCTGCCAAAGATTCCAAATGCAGGCGATGAGGTGGCAAAGTGTTTTCTTTCAAATAGCGACAGGTGACAATCAGCCGACTTTCTACCCCGTTCTCCGCCAATGCCGCACAAATCGCCCCTAAAATTTCATAAGCCTCTGCCGTCATCCGCAGCGAACCATCTTCAATATTAGCTGTGGGGATATTCTGCTCAAAGTCATCCAGCACCAGCAGCAAAGGTTGGTTGTGTTCATTTTCAATCGCTGCAAAAAAGTTTTGCAACCGCCCTTTAAGAGACACTTTTGGTTCATTCAAAAGTGCTGGCACATCGGCAAACCGCTCATACTTATTAGAAAGCTTATTCAGCAAACCTATCTCATCCAGAGGGCCAATCAACACAACTCGCGCAAAATTATCACGCTGCGTCTGCACCCGCGTACATAACCGCGCCGCCAGGGTACTTTTCCCCAGTCCGCCCATCCCAGCAATAAACACCCCGATTTGGTCGCTGGTTTCCCGCAATGCCCTGAGACACCGTTGCAAAGGTCGTCTGCGTCCGACAAACTCAAACCGACTGGCAACTTTAACTAGATTATTCTCATCGAGAAATTCTTGCTCTGGCGCTGTAAACTTCAGCTTTTCACGATTTCTTGTTCTCAGAGGTGTCACCAGTTCTGCAATGGGGCGCGTATCCCTATACATCCGCAACAGATGCCAGTCGGTGCATTCTTTGTCAATCATCTCCTGCTGCGCTGCTTTGACTGCTTCTTCAACAGTTGCCCCCGTCGCCAAAGCTTGATAAAGTGCCTGTGCCGCTACAATACCCGTGCGGTCATACACTGGACGCGCCCAGCCTAAAACTATACCTGCTCCCGCCTTCACCAATGCCTGCGCCATCGAGGGTACTGTCCCCTTGTTAGGAACCTGTCCCGTATGACAACCAGAGAGAAAAGTTACACGCGGCCAACGTCCCCGAAAGGCTCTAGCTAAGTCGTTGACGGTAGTCAGTTGCATATTTCCCACCTCATCTTCAGTGATGAAGCAGGGGGTATTGTCTGCCAGCGTTACACCTGTTGGCAGCAAAGAGCCGTAGCCTTGTTGGGTATAAATTATCCCGTGTCCCGTGAGGTGAAAGACATCAAAATAGTCTTCTGGGTAGGATTTCACCAAATTGGCTAACTCTGCAACCGAGCCACTTTCCTCAACAATCAACGCCAAAGGCTGATCTTTAGTTGCTTGCAAAATGTTCGCTTCTTCCTGCTCAAACCCTAATGGTGGAACTCTGGGATCTTCAGGAGAAGTTGCCATAAACAGCAACCGCAACGGGCGATTTTGCACGCCGATAACTTGGGTTTGACGCTGCTGCACAGAACGCACGGGCAAAACGGAAAGATTCTGGCGTTCGATTAAAAACCCTGCACCATCATGTAGCAATTCCCAAGGCAAATGTGCCAATCCCAACGCTACCCGTTCTGTTTCCGGGTTCAACCCCTGCGCTTCGCTGGTTTGAATCAAATCGAGATAAATCGTTTGCTCATCCGCCTCATCCAGCGACTTTCTCAGCCATCCTTCTTTACCATCCAGCCATTGATAGAGTTGCCGTCCCAACTGGGTGAGATAGGGTAGGCGATCTCTTTGTTGAGCATAGTAATTTTGCTCACACAAATCAATGAGTGCTGCCAACTCCGTTTTATCCAAGCGGCGTGAACCATAATCACAGCGCAGTTCAAAAGCTTGCTGTTGACTGAGGGCGAAGGCAAAGTTTAGCGGCATGGTTTGCAAGGGTAGATTGCACAATAACCTTCACCGTATTATCAGTAAATTCAATCGTCAACAAAGCCAAGGCGTTAATGGTTATCGCCGATATTCGTCGCCGCAATCGCCGATTAGCTGGTACAAATCGCGTGATTGGCGAGATACTGCATTGATGCGATCGCGATCGTCTTCATCTAAACTAAAACTAAATACTTTGGCGTTATCTTCTATATGTTCAGATACTCCAAGTCTGGCACCAACTATCACACCGCCCACAGTTGGCCGATCTAAAATGTAACGCACTGCCACATTTGAAATGCTGACTCCATGCTTATTAGCAATTTCCTTCAGGATAGCCAGCAACTCTTGAAATAATCGCCAACCACCCCAAGCATCGATCATATTTTTATATTTTTTCAAACTAGCAGTGGACAAATCAAATCCTCGCGGTTCTGGTTTACCCAAATAGTTTTCTGATAACAAACCGCCGCACAGCGTACCATAAGTAAAAAGCTTTATGTCATGCTGTTGACAAAACTCTACCATATTAACTTCAGGACGGCGGTCAACCAGGGAAAATTGCACTTGGTTAGAAACAATTTTGATACCTGCTTCAGTAATAATCTTCAAGTTTTCCGTGTCAAAATTAGTTAAACCTAAATGCTTAATTTTACCCTCAGTCTGAAGTTCTGCCATATATTTGAGGGCATCCAGGTAATTTTTATCCTGATATTCCCACCAGTGGAATTGCATCAAATCTAACGATTTCACATTCATCCTTCTCAAGGAAATATCAATATTTTCCTCGACCAGTTTCTTGGTCATTTTGCCTGGACGAGGTACCCATTTCGTAAAAGCTTGTACTTGAGATAAAGCATCTTTCCCACGAGTATCAATTAGTTGGCAACGAAACTCACCAATAAAGTCTTCCGCAGGGCCATAATGATCTGCTAAATCCCAAGTAGTAAAACCTGCATCTAAATATTTGAACATAGTCTCAATAGCGGCTTGGGGATTGATCTGCCCGTGTGCGCCGGAGACTTGCCACATCCCATTTAATATGCGGCAGATGTTCAAATCGGGGGTAAATTGGAGACGACTAGCTGCGGGTAAGTTCATTTTCAATTTATGAGTGAGGAGTTATAAGTTAGGAGTTAAGAGTTAGGAGTGAGAAGAGTTAATAATTAGTGAGTTGACAAGGGGGTTTTACAGCCTTTTTAACTGTTCTACTTTATTATGAATGATTTAAGACTGCCAGAGCTAATAACAGCTAAAGTCTTAACTTCTAACTTCCAACTCCCAACTCCTAACTTTTTAACGCCAGCCTTTTTCAGCTTGTTCGAGAACGTAAGCAGCAACGTCTTGAATTTGCTGTTCGGTGAGACGCTCTTTGTAGGCTGACATATTATTTTTACCATTGGTAACTATAGATGTAATTGCCTCTATTGAATCCATACCATACTTTTTCAGGGCTGACTTTTTGAGATTTTTACCTCGCCTGATAATATTGCTACCGTTGATATGACAACCAGCACAATGAACGCTAAATATTTGTTCGCCGTTAACTGTGTCTGCTGCCCTAACAGGCAAAGGAAAAGTACTGATTAATAACAAAAACGTTACTAATACTAATGTAAGTAGTTTCTTCAATTAATTTCTCCAGATTTGAACATACTAGTTGTAGGCATAAGTATTAAAACCAATATTAGAGGGATTCAAAGTCAGTTGTAAATCCAGCAAAATTTGCACAATCTTCTTGAAAGGCTTCTGCATCGCTCACATCTTCAATTTTATAAGACATGATGCGCGTACCATTTGGCATTTTTTTGGAACTAATTAATTCACCTTGATATTTCGCTGCGATTGCTTTAAAATCAACACCATAGATTTTCCAGGCATCATCCGAACAAGTAATATTTACTTGCCACATATTTCACTTCCAATTACTACCACTAAATATTCATCATCTCACAAATGGGCAACATCTTACACATCACCTCTTTGGGACTGCAATTTTATATCTAAAGGAAGTACCAAGTCAGTTTGGGCTACGCCATAATATGGATGTAGGAACATTAAGAGAAAATATTATCCCAACTAGTTAAATTCTCCGAGTTGAAAATGCCTAACAATATCAAACAACAAATTCAAGCCGACTTGCAACAAGCAAAAGAAACTGGACAATTGAGAACTGAGCGGATTCGAGAAATAGTAAAATCCGCAGTTTCTCAAGTAGCTTCTGAGTTTAAACAAGGTTCTACTGAAGTTCGTAGCATTGTGAAAGATGCTGTTTCTGCTGTAATTGAAAACTTCCAAGAAAAAGGTAGCGAACTCAAAGATGAAGTGACAGCTTCCATTGAAGGAGCGTTGGAAGGGATTAATAGCAAAAGACACGAAAGTATTGCTCAAACTCAGACAGATATCAAGCGCCTACAGGCTCAACTTGACGGTGAAGAAGAACAACTCCAACAAGAGGTTGATGTAATTCTGGCAGAAATTGAAGAGACGGGTAAGGAAAAACCTGCAAGTACCAAAACTGCGATTGATTCTGCTGTCAATGCTATTAAAGATAGTGAAGAAGTCGGATTGTTAAAGAAACGTTACGCGCAACTGCAAGCGCAGCTAGCCATTGTCCGAGCTAATATGGCTGCACGCTATGGTGGGCGGAATATGGAAGTTCAAGATTATCTAGACGAGGCGAAACACTGGTATGATAAAGCTCGTCCCCAAGCAGAATCGATGGCTGTACAGGTAGAACAGAAGCGATCGCAGTTAGAAGAGCAATTAGGTGAAGCTGGTACATCTTTAGCAAGAAAAGAGCGCCAAATAAAACAAACGTTGAGGCAGTTACTCTTAACGGCGGCTGACTTGTTCAAAGATAAGCAACCTGCTGATAAAGAACGCGAGACTATTCATAAATAGACTGCTTTGGTATTTAATTGACTTAGAAAAAATAGGGTGGGAAATTCTCACCCTATTTTTTTGTTGAAATAGCATTTTTCATTAGACTTATCACATGAATTAAAGTCCCTCTCCCAAGCTTGGAAGAGGGACTTTAAAATTGACTCCCCCTTCTCCCAATTTGGGAGAAGGTGTTAAGGGATGCTCCCTTTAATATTGATTGCGTATTAGTAAATACGCCCTTCTTGATTAAGTTGTTCGTCATGCTTGGCTATAACCCAAATTGCATGAATACTACCAGGAAGCCAACCTAAAACTGTGAGCAAAATATTAATAATCAGCGTCGGGCCAACTCCAACTGTCAAGAAAACACCTAAAGGAGGAACTAACAAACCTAGAAGAAAACGAACTAATTTCATGATTTTACAACTTTGTGATTTTGTTTAATTACATTCATTTGATGATGCCGAATTAGGAAATCCACCTTCGGAGATTTTATGTAGGTGAGAAACGTGATTTAACTGGCGTTTCTATTCGTTCTAAACTTATCTAGAAGAAGGTAATTCAGCTTGATTCTTTACATCACCACTGCTGGTTAAAAGGTTTCTTTCAACAAAGTAGTTGTTAATAAAAGTGTTCGCAAAAGTTAAAATTACTGGCCCAAGCAAGAAACCAATAATTCCGCGAACTGCGAACCCAGGAACTAGCACTGCTGCTAACCAGAAACATAAACCGTTGACAACGAGCGAAAATGCTCCAAATGAGAGAAAGTTAAGTGGTAGAGAAAGGGCAGACAGAACTGGTTTAACTGAACCGTTAATTAGACCAATTACTAAAGCAGCAATTATAGCGGCGGGGAAATTAGCAATATTAACGCCTGGAACAACGATATCAACAATCAACAAGCTCAAAGCTGTAGCTAGCGCGGTTAAAAATGGAGTCAACATTGTTTTTACCTAATAACTAGAGATTTTTTTTGCGACTTCTTATATCATCTTTAACTATTTACTAGGGTTTCACCTCCCTTGCAAGATAGAATTTCTTTCTACCATTAGGCCTATCGTTGAGAAAAATATAGCGGTTTTAAATATATTTAATGGGTTTTAATGGGCGCATCTGTACGCCTATACATTAGACATAGGAGTAAAGACATAGCAGTACTACCTCTCTATAAGGATTGTGGATAACACATATTAATTTCTGAAGATGTCTAACATATTGCAATGTTTTAAAGGGTGCGTTAAACAAACTTAACACACCCTAGAAATTTAAGATTAATTTAATGTCACAAGGCAAAAATCACTCAGGTTTTCCCGACTCAGGCTTATAGTAAAGGGCTGATTTATATAAGACTTGTTCTTGATGGGTTTCTAAAGTGCAATCAGACAAAGGGTAAGTTACACAAGTAACAACATAACCAGCCTGTATTTCACTTGGACGCAGAAATTTTTGCTCGCTTTGATCGATTTCACCACTAATAAGTTTAGCAATACACGCAGAACATTCGCCTTGTTTACACCCAGATGGTAAGCGGATACCAGCTTCTTCCGCCATATCTAGAATATATTGATCGTCTGGTACTGGAATGGTGCGATCTAATCCAAGTGTAGGATTGATAAATCGAACTTGATAAACTGCCATCTGCTGTTTCTAATTATTGTTTAACTGCTTTCATCGACAAACTAATCCGTTTGAGTTTCTCGTTGATTTCTAACACCTGCACTTTCACTACTTGTCCAACTTTGACAATTTTATTGGGATCGTCTACAAATCTATCAGCAAGTTGGGATATATGCACCAAGCCATCTTGATGTACGCCGATATCGACAAAAGCACCGAAGTTGGCGACGTTCGTCACGATTCCCTCTAGTTCCATTCCCACCTTTAAATCCCTGATTTCGTTAATTCCTTCTTTGAAGGTGGCATACTTAAACTCAGCCCGAGGATCTCTACCTGGTTTTTCAAGTTCGCTGAGGATGTCGCGCAGTGTGGGTTCGCCGACGCTATCGGTAACGTATTTTTTCAGGTTGGTCTTTTTGAGTTTTTCGGCAATTTGTGTTACCTGATTTAATGGCACATTTAGATCGGATGCGATCGCTTCTACTACAGAATAACTCTCTGGATGCACTGCTGTATTATCCAAAGGGTTATCACCGCCGCGAATCCGCAGAAAACCCGCCGCTTGTTCAAATGCTTTTGGCCCTAACTTCGGAATTTTCAACAATTGTCGGCGATTTTTAAAGGCTCCATTCTGGTTGCGATGAGCGACAATATTATTAGCAACTGTTGCCGTAATCCCAGAGACGGAAGTTAAAAGTTCTTTGGATGCGGTGTTTAAGTCTACGCCGACGTAGTTAACGCAGCTTTCTACAGTGTCATCCAATTTCTTTTTCAACAATTTCTGATCGACATCGTGCTGATATTGTCCCACACCAATAGATTTGGGATCGATTTTCACCAGTTCTGCTAAGGGGTCTTGCAAACGGCGACCGATACTAATTGCACCGCGCACGGTAACATCTAAATCGGGAAACTCTTCTAGCGCTACAGTACTTGCAGAATATATAGATGCGCCAGATTCATTCACCATCACCTTAACTGGTTTGCGTTCTATATTTTGCAATACTTGCGTGACAAACTCCTCTGTCTCGCGGGACGCTGTACCGTTACCAATGGCGATTAACTCAATCTTGTATTTTTCAATTAAATTTTTGACAGTTTGTGCAGCTTTGAGTCGCTGTTCAGCCGCTTGATGGGGAAAAACCGCTTGGTATTCCAAAAATTTTCCCGTTTGGTCGAGGACAGCAACTTTACACCCAGTTCTAAATCCAGGGTCTATCGCCAGGGTTGGTTTCATCCCTGCTGGTGCAGATAGCAGTAACTCCCGCAGATTAGTTTCAAATGTCTTAATTGATTCTATGTCTGCGTAAACTTTTTTCTCAGCAATAACCTCTCCCATAAGAGAGACTTTCATCAAACGATTGAATGCATCCTTCAGCATCGCCTGATAAAAATCTCGAATTGTCCGTACTTTGGTTTTGATCTCTTTCGACTCAAGATAGTAAAGTACCGCATCCTCATCGAAAGCAATTTCAAAGCTTAATATTTTTTCAGTTTCACCCCGACACAACGCCAGCATATTGTGTGGTGCAATATTTTTTACCTTAATTTTATAGTTACGGTACATCTCAAATTTGGTTGTACCTTCGGGATAATCATCTTTGATGCGGGAGACAAATACCCCTTCCTCTAAAAGATAATCGCGGATATATGCGCGTAACTCAGCTTTTTCAGCTACTTCTTCCGCCAAAATATCAGCAGCACCTTTGAGTGCTTCTTCTGCTGTTTTTACTCCCTGCGTTTGTGAAATATACTTAGCTGCTTCTGACTCCAAGGATGCAATTGCAGCATTTTTGATATTTAGCGACTTGATGAATTCCGCCAGTGGTTCGAGTCCTTTTTCTCTGGCGATAGTGGCGCGGGTGCGGCGTTTTGGGCGATAGGGTAGATATAAATCCTCAAGTTCGGTTTTTTGTAAGCAGGATGAGATTTTGGCTTTGAGTTCATCTGTAAGTTTACCTTGTTGGGCGATCGCACTTAAAATAACCGATTTTCGTTCTTCTAGTTCTGTTAAATAAGTATAGCGATCGGCCAGTTCGCGTAGTTGCACTTCATTCATCTCATCGGTGCGTTCTTTGCGGTAACGTGCAATAAAGGGAATTGTTGCACCCTCCGCCAAAAGTTCCAGCGCGTTTTGCACCTGATGGGATTTGAGGTTGATTTCAGTTGCCAGTATTTGAGGAATGTTCAGCATTAGGTGTCTAAAATGAAAATGCTACTTCTAAAGGTAATATGCTAGATCCTTATCCTGGCGCAAGTCCAAAGTTTTAAGCTAATTTACCAGATGATTGTTCGCAAGAGTGTAATTGGCCAAATAGACAAAACCCAGCTACGCAAGTTTTATAACCCTTCCAATTTGCGTAGATGAATGAGAATTTGTCTAGCACAACCCAGCTTGGCTAAGTCACGAGAAGGACAAAAGTAGCATCACCCACAGGAATTGTCTGTTACTAAACACCACGCAATCTCGCGTAGCATCTCGTACCAAATTTTAAATATTGCTACGCACACTCGAACACAGAATAAGAGTTGTCAAGCTTTTGGCGCTTCATCTATTGCAATAATTATTCCAATTGGCATAAAATACAACCTTGCATAATCTTGATTTTCTATAATATTTATTTCGCTCGACTGTTGTAGCCAAAACCTTATTGGATGTAAGATTAACCACACTTCCAAAAAATTTGTTCTAAAAACACTACAACCTTTAGTTCAGAGGTTAGTAAAATGCTTTTGTTTTTCTTGATACCACTATGTACTGCTTTAGCTACAGGCTACTTGTTCAAAAAGAGTACTGATGAAATAGCATATCTTGCAGGTGTATTCGCAGCGATTAGCTTGATCTTAAGTTTAATATTAGCACCTTGGCAGATTCAGTTTGGACTATTAATCATTGTCTTCGTCATTACCAACAGACTTTTGGAAAATAATGAGTCCAAACAATAGGAAAACAACCTAGAGAAACCTCTATCCAACCAAGGAAACTTAGCGTTGTTTCTCTTTATACCATTATGTACTGTTTGAGCTACTGCCTACTTGTTCAAAAAGAGTACCAATGAAATTGCCTACTTTGGAGCTATTAGCTTGATTTTACCTCAAGGATTAATATCTTGGCACCAGTTTGGATTGTTAATCATTATTACCAACAGACTTTGATGAAAATAGTCAGTCCAAATAATAAAAAAAACCTCTACCCAGCGAAGGAAAATTGGCAGACTACTAACTCTATCTGAAATATGTGAATTTAGATGAATATTTTGTAAATAGATAAAAAATAATTCCAACCTCAATTGTCATCTAAAAATTCAGGTTGTAATTTAGTATAACGTTGTGCGATCCGGTCACCGCAAGTAGTCTTGTTCAAGTTTGAATTTTCCTTGGGTCAACTTTTGGCTTTTTAGCTTTGCATTTATCGAGTCTAATACTAACTCTTTAGTTATAGAACTTTAATACCATAAATTACTTCATAAATGTACAAATTTCCCAGGCAATAATTCCTAATAGAGGAAGATTTTTATTTTATGAAGTTTTTGTTTAAGTGTATTTGTCAGTAGATAAATTTTTGATAAAGTACAGCGATAAATTTGCAACATGCTTTTCTCATGGTATTCTAGTAAGTAATTACATGTAACAATAAATTTGGAGGAAAAAGCCTATTTAAATAAAATCACGTGGAAAAGTCAAGCCAACCTAATATTAGATGGTGTAGAAATATCTCAAATTCAATGCAATCTCAATTGAAAGTTGATTAGCCAACTTCAGTTTGCATTAGTTGTTTTGTAAAAAAGCTCCGTTTGGACATCCAGTAAAATTCCCGATAAATCTGTAAAGCGTATTACTGTAGTGTAGGTTGATTTATCTCTCTATTATTTACGCAGCTAGTCAGACTTGTATTAATTCTTGTGTTCCCATGCCCAAAAAGAGCACGTATACATACTCCATTTGAGTAAAAACCATTACTTTTATAAATCGGCTTAATTGCCAGCCAAGATTACAGATATGTCTGTGAGCCGGGATAAATTTTATCATATGTCAGTACATTAATCCACTTTTTTGGAGCAAATAGAGAATATTTCTCAATCCAGCTAGGTTTTATAGCTTGAGAATATCAATAGTATCTTCAAAAGATTTCTACAGCAGGATACCACTGATAGAAAGTTAATGAATGGATTAATCAAAAATTCTGGTAATCCATTTTGATTTAGGTGCATCTGTTAAATATGTGGGTGGAATCAGAGTTCAACATCAGCGATGTCTACGACTGGCTACATCTACGCACACTGCAAACTTTGTGTATGTTATGTATAGAGAATTTGTGACAAACTTCTCAAATTTCTCTATGTCTGCATCCACTATTAGATTATCGCGATCGCGCTGAAAATAGTGTTAAGCAAACCTGGGTAGCACAGAAAATATCTGTAATTCACAGTTAGGCAAACTCTAAATTGATTGTGCTAATTGCCAAGCAATAAACTGGTTTGGTTGGGAGTATAATCCAGTCAAGCAATTAAGCGTGTTTTACTAGCAATCATATCGAACGCCGCCATGATACAGCAACCATCCTGGAATATTGCATAGTATTTAGTTTTTAACTCTAAGGCATGAGCTTCAAAGATCATTTTGATATCAATCACTTCAACATAGCCTTTTAATTTTGTTGTCTTTACTGAAGTGTTGCCGAGATATGAAACGTTTAAAACAACTGGTTGTTTACTATCCGGTTCATACCTACTATCTTGATTAAGGCAAAGTACTATGAAATCCATGTCGCAAGGTTCAAACTTTAAAATAATCCCTTATATTATTTTATTTGTAAGTATTTTACTTAGTATCTGTGGACAACTGCTAATGAAAAATGCCATGATTTATACAAATGAAGGAGTATTTACTTGGGATTTTCTTCAAAAATTATCATTAGCTATTACTGTCTATTGTTTAGGTATAGTAAATTGGATATTGGCTCTGCGATCTGTAAAATTGAGTATTGCTTATCCACTGACAAGTTTAAATTATGTCGGGATACTTTTCGGCTCATACTACTTTTTTAATGAGGTGATTACGTTAACTCGAATAGTAGGAGTCATCACTATATTCTTGGGTGTTCTTTTAGTAGTTAACCCCATAAAAAAGCTCAAATTTAGATAATTACTTGAAAAGTTAAAAATGAGTATTTTTACTTGGCTAAATTTAATGCTTGTTGTTTTATTTGGAACAACTGCTCAACTCTCACTCAAGTATGGACTTTACATCTCTAACTCTAATAAAGGAGAAAGCGGCTCTCTCAAAAATCTCTTATTATCTCGTTATTTTTTAATTTGGTTTATCTGCTATACATTTATGACTATATTGTGGCTTTATGTATTGCGGACAATTCCTTTAAGTCAAGCCTTTCCAGTTTTAGGATTAATGTATGCATTTGTACCCATTGCTTCTCACTATCTTTTAAAAGAAGAGGTTATGTTTAGCCAATGGTTAGGGATTTCCGTTATTATAACTGGCGTAATTCTAGTTGTACATTAATCTTTTATGATTCAGATTATTAATATTAACAGTTTCCGAACATCATCCTCTAAAACATTTTCACAAAATCTAAATTTAATTTATGAATATAGGTATCGTTGGCGGAGGCATCACTGGCCTAGTATTAGCTCAACGTCTTTCACATCAAGGACATCAAGTCACTGTCTTTGATAGTAATAAGCAGCTTGGTGGACTTACTACCTATCATGATTACGGATTATTTACCTGGGATCGCTTTTATCACGTTATCCTACCTTCTGATACTCACTTAATAAATTTTCTTAGAGATATTGGTCTTGGAGATAAACTACGTTGGCATCGAAGTTTAACAGGCTTTTATGACAATAAAAAGTTTTATTCTATTAGTAATAGTATAGAATTCCTGCGTTTTCCTCTATTTGGACTTCTAGGTAAAATCAGATTAGCCTTTACTCTTTTATATGGTTCGCGCCTTAATAACTGGCGGCGCTTAGAGAAAATTTTAGTTGAAGATTGGCTATTGAAACTCGGTGGTAAAAACACATACGAAAAACTCTGGAAACCTTTGCTTTTATCAAAATTAGGAGAAAACTATAAGCGAATATCAGCAGTTTTTATTTGGGCTTATATCAAACGACTATTTTCAGCGCGCGATTCTTCATTAAATAAAGAACAACTCGGTTATGTCTCAGGCGGTTATAAAACTGTTTTTGACCATATAGAAAAATTAATTTACGCAGCTGGAGGTAATATCCACAAAGGTGTTGCAGTTGAATATATCGCACCTCATCCAGGGGGTGGAATGTGGGTAGAATCTCAGGGTAAAAAAGAGCATTTTGATAAAGTCATCTTTACTGGGCCAGTTAATATTTTGCAACAGGTTGCTGCGAGGGAACTGGTGAAAGTTGCAGACACTATTCAAACAGTAGAATACCTGGGTGTAATCTGCATGGTACTGATTACTCGTAAGCCTCTAGTTCCTTATTACGTAGTGAATATTGCCGATAAAAATATTCCTTTTACCGGAGTTATCGGTATGAGTAACTTAGTTTCTTTACAAGAGACAGCAGGGTATCACATTACATTCCTACCAAAATATATCCTTTCCACTGACCCGTTGTTAAAACAACCAGATGACGAATTACGCCCAATATTTTTCCAAGGTATACGTTTAATGTTCCCCGAACTCAAAGCCGATGACATTGTGGCAGCACATATTAATCGAGCGATTAAAGTACAGCCACTACAAGTTTTAAATTATTCCAGCCTTGTTCCAAAAGTGAGTACTGAAAACGATGATTTTTTCGTTGTCAATACCTCACAGTTGGTCAATGATAGCGTCAACAACAACGCAGTAGTTCGACAAGTCGATGAATTTCTCAAAAAATCAGCATTACTGAATTCTTGAAATTTGAGTAATCACACCTTATTTTAAAAATCACACGAGGTCTTTATGAGTCTTTTTGTTCTTTTACCCGCATATAACGAGCAAGAATCAATTCGACCCTTGTTCAAAAAGTTTCAAACATTGCAGCAAATCTTTAATATAGAGATAGAACTGATTCTTGTCGATGATGGCAGTAGCGATAGAACTGCTCAGACTGCAATAGATGAATCTCAATCACTAGGTATATTACTAAAATTAGTCCAACATCCCAAAAATGCTGGTTTAGGTCAAGCAATTAAAACAGGTTTTACGACTTTCTTGGAAATTTCCAATGAAGGTGATTTTTTAGCTGCGATGGATTGTGATAATACTCAACCACCAGAGCTACTAATAAAAATGTATGACACTATGATAGCTGGTAGCTATGATATTGCGATCGCGTCTAGATATCGCAAAGGTTCTAAAGTCATAGGCTTATCAAAATTTAGAGAGCTGCTGAGTTACGGAGCCAGCTGGCTTTTCAGAATTGCCGCTCGTGTACCAGGCGTAAAAGACTACACTTGTGGTTACAGACTGTATAACCGTACTTTCCTCAGTAAACTGGATATGTATTATGGGGACAATCTATTCACTGAAAGTGGATTTGCTTGCATGATAGATTTACTGCTGAAAGCCAAAGCCCTCAAACCAAAAATTGTAGAAATTCCAATGGTTTTGAGATACGATGAAAAACCGACTGCTAGCAAAATGAAAATTCTTAAAACTATTACTCGAACACTAAAACTCTTGTTTAAGAATCTAGCCTCAACACAGCCAACTTCTAATTTAGGTCAGACTTTCAAACAGCAAGAAACAGTTAGAATTCCACTAAGAATGGCAAACCGTAAATAAACCTGAGAAGAAAAGTCTGGATTCTTTACTTGAGAAGAGTGTCAGTAAATATATAAATAGAATTGTATTTTATTCTACACTGATACAAAAGCGGAGCTTTGCTTGCTCCGCTTTTGTATTCTGACTTCTGAATTTTTCGTCAAATAGCTCTAAATTTCTAGTCTGTGGGCGGATTTGCCAAGGCGTTGTTAAAGGGGAGGGAAATCCACACGTTTTTCTAGCAACTGTGGCTTTTACTCATTTGTTAGACTGAACACACTAGGATTTTTCAGTCAAATCTCTGAACTACGCCAGCAGACGAGGCTACCCATGCTTACAAGTACGCTACTTCTCTCGAATCAACTTCCTACTCTTCAATATTCCTCCACACCAGAGCGTTTCGATGAAACCTGGGAAGCCCCCCTGGCTACCCTTCTGGGACTAGGACGCGCCGCTGGTGCTGACTTCATTGAATTATTTTTAGAGCGTCGCAACTATATTAGTTCTCTTGCAGAAGATGACGCTATCACGAGTATTTCACCCAGTCTGTCTACAGGCGCAGGAGTTAGGGTATTTCGTGGCAAAGCTGACTGCTACGTTAGCACTAATGACCTTTCGTTTTCCGGTTTGAAAGCAGCCTTAGAAAAAGGTCTTTCTATCTTAGGATTACAACTACCCACTGCTAAAGCTTTCATCCCCGAAATCAACCTAGAATTACTTAGAGATTACGCTACCAAAAGAGGTAAAGATGCATGGCTACCAGTGTGTAGCTCCATCCGAGAAATGGGAGAAATCCTCCTAGATGGTACAGCCCACCTGAAGCAAAAAGCTAGCCACGTCCAATCGCGCCGTGCTAGCTATTTCCGGGATTGGCAAGAAGTTTTAATCGCTGCTAGTGACGGGACTTTTGCCCGTGATATTCGCCTCACCCAATCAGTCGGATTTAACCTGTTGTGTGCTGATGGTGCTAATCGTACCTCAATTGGCGATCGCGCGGGTAATACTAGTGATGCCAACTTCTTGAGAACTTGGGATTCTCAACAAGCCGCCGAGAAAATAGCAGAATCGGCTGGAAAAATGCTCTACGCAGATTACGTGGAGTCGGGTACTTATCCCATCATTATGGCCAATCACTTTGGCGGCGTAATTTTCCACGAAGCTTGCGGACACCTGCTAGAAACCACTCAAATTGAACGTAATACCACACCCTTTGCTGACAAAAAAGGCGAAAAAATTGCCCACGAAAGTTTGACAGCCTGGGATGAAGGGCGCTCTGAAAATGCCTTCGGAACAATTGATATGGATGACGAAGGTATGCCTGCTCAAAGAACCCTTTTAATTGAAAAAGGCGTTCTGAAAAACTTTTTAGCAGATAGAACAGGTTCCTCACGCACCGGACACCCCAGAACTGGAAGTGGACGCCGCCAAAATTATACCTATGCCGCTGCTAGCCGGATGCGTAATACTTATATTGATTCTGGCGAATATAGCAATGATGAATTATTTGCCTCTGTTGATAAAGGTATTTACTGTAAAAAGATGGGTGGTGGTAGCGTTGGTGCTACAGGTCAATTTAACTTTAGTGTTGATGAAGCTTATTTAATTGAAAATGGCAAAATCACCAAACCACTGAAGGGAGCAATTCTCATCGGTGAAGCTAAGGAAATTATGAATAAAATTTCCATGTGTTCCCAAGATTTGGAAATTGCACCAGGCTTTTGTGGCTCTGTCAGTGGCAGTATTTACACCACAGTCGGACAACCCCACATCAAGGTTGATTCTATTACCGTTGGTGGAAGATAAGAATTTTAGATTTAGATTTTGGATTTTGAATATTGTAATTCAAAATCCAAAATGCTCAAGTTACCTGATTGTTCCGTTAGTTCAATCTAAAATCTAAAATCCAAAATTGCTTGGGTCTTCCTTCAGTCAGAACTCTATGAGAGAAGTACAAGCAATAACATCCAAAATCTAATTATTCAAAATAGAATCGCTTCCAATCCAAAATCTAAAATCCAAAATCCAAAATTGACTATGCCGAATATCAATGAAATTGCAAATTCTGCTAAGGATAATGCTGATAAGCTTGGCATTAAGAAATTCGACATTTACGGCTCAACAGTAGATGACACTAACGTGCAAGTAGACCAAGGTGAGCCAAAACAAGTCAAAGCTTCAAACCGCTCTGGTGTTACTGTTCGTGTGTGGAATGAAGATAATACGATGGGTGTCACCAGCACCACAGATGTAGACCCCAAGGGACTGGAATTAGCTTTGAAAACTGCTTACGAAGCCAGTTTCTTTGGTGTTAAAGAGAATGTTCCTGATTTTAGTCCAGAGGCTACTGTTCCGATTCCAAGTAAACCTCTGCATAAAGCACCTCAAGCACCTGTTGCTGAACTTATAGAAAAATTGTTGGTAGCTGAAAAAGAATTATTGGCAGCTCACCCAGCAATTAAAGGTGTACCTTATAATGGTTTGTCTCAAAGAGATATTGACAGATTTTATCTCAATAGCGACGGTGCAGTAAGAACTGAATCTCACTCTTTGTCATCAGTTTATCTTTACAGTAAAACTGAGGAAGATGGGAAGAAACCTCGCAGTGCAGGCGCTTATAGAATCAACCAGAGTTTAGATAATCTAGATATTCATGGTTGCATCAAAGAAACCGCCGATAAAACTATCAGTCACTTGAATTATGAAAAAATCAAAACTGGTAAATATCGAGTTGTTTTCTCACCGGAAGCTTTCTTAAGTCTGTTGGGTGCTTTTTCTAACTTATTCAATGCCCAAAGTATTTTAGACAATCAAAGTCTATCTACACCTGATGATTTAGGTAAGGAAATTGCTTCTCCTCTACTTTCAGTTTATGATGATGCACTGCACCCAGCTAACGTAGGTGCGGAAAGTTTTGATGGCGAAGGAACTCCTACTCGTCAAATTTCGCTGATTGAAAATGGCGTTTTAACAGGATTTCTCCATAGTGCAGGCACCGCTAAAAGGTTAAATGCCCAGCCAACGGGTAATGCTAGTATTGGTGCAAAAGTCAGCGTCAGCCCCAATTTTTATCACGTATTTTCAACAGCAACTCCTGAGCAAGAATTGAGCTTAGAAACTGCTGAAAATGTGATTTTTATCGATGATTTACAAGCTCTCCATGCTGGAGTTAAATCCTTGCAAGGTTCCTTTTCTTTGCCGTTTGATGGTTGGCTAGTTAATAAGGGTGTGAGGACGAGTATTGAGTCAGCAACTGTTGCTGGCGATTTCTTGGAACTCTTAAAGTCAATTATTTATGTAGAAAAAGAGCCAGAGTTAACGCCAGGTGGGGTTTGCCCGAAAATCTGGGTTAATGAACTATCGATTACCGGCGAATAAAACTTAGTAAGTGCAGAGTTAAGAGTTAAACTCTTAACTCTTAACTTGGAAATCATGACTAACCATTAGTATTCACCACCAATGCTAATGGCAGTATTAAATACATCAGCACCACTTAAGTCAACACCAGCTAAAACAGCGCCATCTACGTCACTATTATATAAACGGGAATTACTCAAATTCACGTTGGTAAGATTGGCATTATTTAACATCGTATCGCTAACAAATGCTTGTGTGAGATTAGCAGACTTTAAATTAGCTCCAGTTAAATCGGCACCTTCTAAGTTAGCACCTTCGAGATTAGCTCCTTTTAAATTTGCATTTCTCAAGTCAACACCGATTAGATGAGCGCCTTTGAGGTTAGCTCCTACTAGATTGCATCCCGAACATTCTCTAGTTTCTAACAAGCGGCGGACAGGGGCGGAATTTTCTGCTTTGACGGGAATGGGAGCAGCTAAGGATAGCGTGCTGAGTAAGGCTGCTGCCGTCAAAAAAATTCGTTTCATAATTTACCTCGGACACTTCTAGAAGTCATTGAATTCTGAACTTCTACGACACCAGTGTGCCAAGATTAGAGAATTCTGTCCTCATGCGATCGGAGGAATATATAATTTCGATGAGACTAGGTATTCTTCCGTTAGGTAGTCCGATGGGAGGAAATTTCCAACTGAAATTATATTAAGCTTTGCCGCTACCTAATAGGTACAACAGTGCCATCCGAACAGCGACACCGCTGGTAACTTGTGATTGAATGAGACTAAATTCTGGGTCATCCATCAATTCAGAACTAATTTCAACACCACGGTTGACTGGGCCTGGATGCAAAACTTTGACATTCGGTTTACAAAGTTGCAGTTTTGTGCGTGTAATGCCAAACAGTTGGTGATATTCTCGCAAACTTGGCAGCAAATGAGCCGTCATCCGTTCCTTTTGCAGACGTAAAGTCATGACAAAATCTGCATTCTGCAAAGCTGGTTCTAGCTGCCAATGTAGAAATAGTTGGGGATTGGGAGAATAATTTCTGCCTTCTACTTCCTCCGAGATAAACTCGGCAAAGAATTTAGGTAAGAGGGTTGGCGGTGCTGCCAGATGCACTTCGGCACCACTAGCAATTAAACTCCAAATATTCGATCGCGCCACACGAGAATGGAGAATATCGCCAATAATGGCAATCTTTTTCCCCTTTAAAAGTTCCAGTCGCGGATGATCTGGGTCAATTAGAGTAGTTATGGTAAATAAATCTAGCAGTGCTTGGGAAGGATGTTCATGTTGACCATCACCAGCATTGAGGACGCTAACTCGTACACCGAGGCGATCCATTTCAGATGCGATCGCATTTGGTACTCCTGCCTCTCGATGGCGGACTACCATAATATCAGTTCCCATCGCCAAATAGGTTTTCGCCGTGTCGAGAATTGTTTCTCCCTTAGTCATAGAAGATGTGGCGGCGGCGAAGTTCAGCGTATCCGCACTTAAACGTTTGGCTGCTAGTTCAAAACTGCTGCGAGTTCGGGTAGACGATTCAAAAAATAAATTCGCTACCACTTGTCCCTGCAAAGTTGGCACTTTTTTTGTCCGCCGTGATAGCACCTCTTGAAAACTGGCAGCAGTTTGCAAAACTGTATCGTATTCGGTAGTAGTAAAGTCAGCCAGGGAAAGAATGTGATGACGATTCCAGGTAGTAGTAGGCATATTTGGGGACTGGGGGCTGGGGACTGGGGACTGGGGGAGATGATGGAGACAAGGGGACAAGGGGGACAAGGAGGACAAGAGGACAAGGGGACAAGGGGACAAGGGGGAATTATTGAACAAGTCTCCCCCCTCTTCCTTGTCTACCTTGTCTCTTCTCCATGCCCCATGCCCAATCCCCAGTCCCCAATCCCCAATCCCTTCAAGTTGGTAAATGGAAAACGTTTAAAGCTAGAGAAATTAGGCTGAGGAATGTTAAAAATCCAATTGTATCTAGCATTGTAGTCACTAACGGGCCACTAACCAAGGCAGGGTCGAGCTTCAGTCGTTTCAAAGCCATTGGTAGTAAAGTGCCGAGTGTAACAGCCACAATTGTATTAGTTGCCATTACCATTCCGGCAATTAAAGCCACCCATCGCTCTTGAGGTCGCGCCCAAATCAAGGAAAGCAGGATCATCGTTGTGGCTAAAGCAAGAGCTGTACCTAAACCAGCTAGAAGTTCCTTGCGAAGAATTTTTAAGGTATCTTTGGGTGTTACCTCTCCCACTCCCAAGCCACGAATTGTTACCGTTAATGATTGAATACCGACAGTACCACCAGTGTTAGAAAAAATCGGCATGATCACTGCTAGAACTGGCACTGCGGCAATTACAGATTGAAAAGGCGCGATCGCACTGGCTGCACCAATATACATGGCCATGATCCCCAATAGCCAAGGTAAGCGATTGCGAATGGTGAGTAAGGGAGAGGATAAAGCTGCTTCATCACCACTGACACCCCCCAGTTTTTGGATATCTTCTGTGGCTTCCTCTTCCAAAATATCCATGACATCATCAATGGTGACAATGCCCACCAATCGGTCTTCTCGGTCAACTACGGGGATCGCGATTAAGTCGTAGCGCTGCATAATTCGCGCTACTTCTTCTTGAGGGGTTTCAGTTTTAACTTTAATGACGCGATCGCTAGCAATATCTTTAATGAAAACATCGGGAAAGGTAAACAGCAACTGCCGCAGTGAAACTACTCTCACCAGCGTCCGGTTGTCATCTGTGACGTAGGCGTAGTAAATCGTCTCCTTGTCTTCATCCTGACGGCGGATTTTACTCAGAGCTTCACCTACAGTTAATCCTTGGCGCAAGCGGACATATTCGGTTGTCATCACCCGCCCAGCCGTACCTTCTGGATAGCCGAGAATCGTTGCTGTTGCTTGCCTTTCTTCTAGACTGAGTTGTTGTAATAACCGTTTGATTACTCCAGCCGGTAGTTCATCAAACAATTCTGCCCGTTCGTCGGGACTCATCGCTTCTACAAGTTGTACTACCTGGACATCATGCAGAGAATTAATTAGTTCTTCCTGCACCTCTGTCGGCAGATATTCAAATACATCAATTGCCTGAGCTTTGTTGAGTAAACGGAATGCGATCGCCCGTTGTTGTTCGGGCAATTGTGTAATGTAGTCTCCCACATCCACAGGTTGCAAGCGATTTAAATCCCATTTCAACTGGTTTAAATCGGTAGTATCAGTCAACAAATCACGAATATCTTCTGTGAGCATGATATATATCTCCTAAGTCTCCCCCGCGCTGGGAGACTTCCTCACCACAGCTCAGAGGAGGTTGATACTGCCATCTTGTGGACTATGGTCCATAAAATTTCAACAAATCAATATCGATAGCTAAATTAAAGCATTGCTAGTCATCATCCTAACCCGGAACAGCGCTCTCCGGTAGATACAGAGAAAATTTTATATCTTTAGTAGCTTTTTGTGCGTTTTTGAGCTAACTACCCTGATTTTTGAGGAATTATTCTCTAATCAGAGTAAGTTTTTCCACCGATATAATCTGTGGAAACTGGCGATCGCGAATAAATAAGTATACGGATGGCTAAAAAAAGGGGAGTTGTCTCTAAACAAGTCATTAGAAAACTTCTGCTCATTAACAAATGCTTGAGGTTCAGTAATCTAAATTGAGATACTCTTACTTGAGTGTCGTTAACTAATTACTAAATCATAAATAGCTTCTAGCTTGGCAGTTTGCTTGCGAATATCAAAATTTTCGCAAATAAACTCTCGTCCTTTTTTACCCATACTTTTAGCTAAAGCCCGATCTGATAAAAGAATATCTAATTTTTCCGCGAGAGAGCGATCGTCTTTTTCATCAACTAAAAAGCCAGTTTCTCCATCTAAAATAGCATCAGGGATAGCGCTATGCCAGGTAGAAGCTATTGGTAAACCAGAAGCGGCGGCTTCCAATATTGAAAGCGGTAAACCTTCGCTATCACCGTTTTTTGCTGTTTGACTGGGTAGAGAAAATATTTCTGCATTTCTCATAGTTTTTTGAATCACTTCATAAGGTTTTGCCCCCATAAAGTTGACTCTATTACTAATACCAAGCTCATTTGCTAGACTTTTAAAGTTTTCAGTCATTGTGCCATTTCCAATTTGGATAACTGACACATCTGGATGTTTATTGGCAATCCGGGCAAAGGCTTTTAATAGGGTATCAATTCCTTTTTTTTCAGTATGTCTGCCTACACATAAAATATATCTTTCATCTTTTGATTCACTGGCTGGGGCAAATTTCTCTAAATCTATACCACTATTTAGTTTAATAATTTTATCTTCAGGATAACCATATTCAATCATCTTTTTATACAAAAAACTAGAAAAGGCGATAAATTTAGATGCTTTTTGTTTTAATTCTTCTTCATGCAAAAGAAATTGATAAAATGCTGGATTACCTGACAGCCACATAGATTGACGTGAAACTGTGATATCAAAACCGTAAAATGTAACGAGGAAAGGAATATTTAATTTCTCTGCCAATCGCATTGCATAAATACCATCTGGCCCAAAATGTCCGTGAATTAATTTTAGATTTTTTAGTTCAGCTTCTTTTCCAAACATATTTGGTGAAGCAGAAATTATATGAAATAATTGTTTAATCTTCCATCGATCGTTATTACTAATAGCAATACTGTCAAAAGGAATTTCTGCCAATAGTTTACAAGTCAGAAATAACGGTTTGTATGTTTGTAAATTATGGGCTTGTTCTCCGATAAAAGTTTCTGATACTCTTGGATAAGCTCGACGATACATTCCAACTGTTTTCATTGTGTTACTCCTATTTATTTAAGATTAATATTTCTTTTTCCCAAAAACGAACAAAATGTTAAGTAAAAAGCTTTTAATTTATTTATATATTTACGCTATTGATTCTATCTGCTGCTATTTTGGATAAAATAGTAATTACCTGATTTATTCAGAACAGCAATAACAATTGTTAGTTTTTTCAAGCTATACTAGTCTAAATCAGGGCTTCAATTATTTATGTTAGTCAGTGAAATAATAAGTTTTCCTGAAACTATTATTTAGTAAATATCTTAAGGTCTAATAAAGCAAACTAGGATATTTATTTATGTCAACAAACTGATTAATTTTTTATGACTTAAGCATTAACAGGAAAGGCAAAATAGCAACTATGCTTTTCAAGGCTTCTAGGTAGATTTTTGCGATGTCTGGGTTTTTGCTAGCCTACGCAACTAATAAAATATACTTTGTAAAAAACTGAAGTCTTGATGTAAATGCACAAAATGATTTATTTGTAAAGTGCATAAACCCTATTTTTATCAAACTTGATTGGGTTGAGGATAGCCTCCCTGTGTTGACTGCAATTATTTGCTGAATGAATATTTAACACAAACACATCAATCTTAAAACAGATTTACATTAAAATTATATTTATTTAATAAAGATTTTTGTTCAAAAATGATTTAGTTTAGATCGGCATAAGCATAACCTCAAAGTAGTGATTTAGTTTAGACTACCATAAGCTCATCCTTCGGAGTTAGGCACTCTTGATTTTTTAATCTCATCCCAGCACTGAATAACTCTTGAGAGTTCCTCTTTCTAAGACTTATTTGGAGGGATTTTTTCACCCACGCAGAGATCGAGATTTCTAAAGAAGATTTACGTTTCCCTATGCTCTACGGTACATAATCCCATCTCAATGTCCCATTCTCCATAGCCCAAGTGCAAGAAACCCACTCCTTTAAGGGGTGAAATTTTGCAAGTATTTTAAACCCAACCATGAAAACATCTACCGAATTGCTAACTCGTCTGGACTATTATTACCAGCAAATCAAGACTATTATCCTGACTCGGCAAAATCCGATTACTGGTTTATTACCTGCAAGCACAGCGATTACAGCCCACGGCGATTATACAGATGCCTGGGTGCGAGACAACGTTTACAGCATTTTGGCAGTTTGGGGTTTAGGACTTGCATACCGCAAGATTGACGACGACAAAGGACGCACTTATGAACTAGAACACAGTGTCATCAAACTGATGCGTGGGTTGTTATTTGCGATGATGCGACAGGCTCATAAAGTAGAGACATTTAAACATACTCAGTCGCTACTAGATGGACTGCACGCCAAATATAATACCGCGACTGGTGACATTGTTGTTGGGGATAACGAATGGGGACATTTGCAACTTGATGCCACATCTATATTTTTGTTGATGTTAGGGCAAATGACGGCTGCGGGATTGCCAATAATTTATACAATTGATGAAGTTAATTTTGTCCAAAATTTAGTTTACTACATTGGACGAGCTTACCGCACGCCAGATTACGGTATTTGGGAACGCGGTAATAAAATTAATCGTGGAAATGCTGAATTAAATGCTAGTTCCGTAGGCATGGCAAAAGCTGCTTTAGAAGCTATCAACGGACTGGATTTGTTTGGTGTGCGTGGTAGTCAAGCATCGGTAATTCATGTGTTACCAGATGAAATTGCCCGCGCCCGAATTACCCTAGAATCCTTATTACCGAGAGAATCTGGTTCTAAAGAAATTGATGCGGCGCTGTTGAGTATTATTAGTTATCCTGCCTTTGCAGTGGAAGATTTGGAGTTACGCGATCGCACCTTAAACGATATTATCAATAAACTCGCAGGTAAATACGGCTGCAAACGCTTTCTGCGTGATGGACACCAAACGGTTTTAGAAGATAATCAACGTTTACACTACGAACCGTGGGAACTCAAGCAATTTGAGCATATTGAATGCGAATGGCCGTTATTTTTCACTTATTTAGTTCTAGATGGATTATTTCGCGGCGATCGAGAACAAGTTAAAAAATACCAAAATCTTTTAGAATCATTACTTATAGAACAAAATGGTTTGCGTTTACTGCCAGAACTTTATTATATTTCCGCAGAAAATATAGAGGCAGAAAAATTAGCACCTCAAACGCAACCACGTTTGCCCAATGAAAATATTCCCTTAGTATGGGCGCAGAGTTTATACTTCCTCAGTCAAATGTTGAGTGAAGGTTTAATCGCAGTTGGTGATATCGACCCTTTGGGAAGACATTTGTGTGTAGGAAAACAGCGCGATGCATTGGTACAAATTGCCTTGTTAGCAGAAGATGAAGATTTACAAACAAAACTAGAAGTTCACGGAATTGAAGCGCAAACGCCTACTCGAGTAGAACCGATTCAAGTGAGAAAAGCTGGAGAATTTTCAGCTATTTATACCCAAATTGGACGTAACGATAAACTTGGTTTAACTGGGCGGCCAGTGCGACGGTTGCGGAGTTTGACAACATCGAGAATCTTTCGAATTAGCGGTGAAACAATTGTATTTTTGCCTTCATTTTCAGACTCTCAACAGTTTTACTTAACCCTTGATTACCATTTTTTACTGGATCAAATTAGAAGCGAACTAGCTTACATTCAAAAATATTGGAGCGATTTAGGTCGTCCTACCTTAACTTTAATGTTGACGCACACCATGTTAGAAAGTGGTTCTGAAGCATTACTAGAACTGATGCAAGAACTCAAAGATGGTGTTTGTAACGGCGTGCAGGTGAAATTAGGGCGGCTAAATCAGCTAATGTTAACAGCCGGAATCCAAAGAATTGATTTTCTACCAAATGCAGAATTCGCGCGATCGCCAGTGAAAAATGCTAGCCCACGTTGCTATTATTTAGCTTATCATCCTGAGAAAAACTGGCGCTTAGGACATACCCAAGAATTTCAAATGGAGTACGAAACTAACTTGGGGTTATTGCTTTCTTACTTGCGTTCATCAGAGAATATTTACGAGCAAATCGAGTTATTGCAAACATTAACTCGCTTGCAGGGAATGAAATTTGATACAGGGTATGGCGGGCCAGGATATCCTGTCACCGTAGGCGATTTACTAGATGAAGTTTACACCAAAGCTGGAGATTTAGGCATTTGGGCAGTGGTGCGTCGGGCTGCGGGGTTGCGCCAAATGGTTGATATCAGCCTATCAGATGCAGTCACGAGTATTTTGGTGCGGGGTAAGCAAATTGCTGTGGGTAAAGCTTACAGTGAAGCGTCCTTGATTAGCGTACCCATGTCTCACGATGAAATTGCCGATAAAATTAATCATTTTTGTCGTGAGGATATCCGCGATCGCGTCCTTACTCAAGAGATTTTAATCTATGTTGGCATTTTAATTCGCTCAGAACCCGAACTATTTCAGGGACTACTAACGCTGAGAGTCGGCTATCTGATCTTATTAATCACCAGCGAACTAGCGCGGGAATTGCATGTCACTCAAGATGAAGCTTACGATTGCTTAATGCAACTTTCACCCTTTGAAGTTAAAGTACGCTTGCGTCAGGTATTAACTGGATATACTGGTATGAGTAACCTGTTGCGCCAGCAAGAATCGCTGCACGTCAAACAAAAAGAAAGTGATATTGCTTGGGTGGTATTACCAGGAATCGCCGAAGGGATAGAAGTTCCGCCAGGTGGTTGGCGGCGGTTTCGCCAAGCCGAGGGTGCGACGGGGCGCGTACCAAAAGAATTTTTTAAACAAGTTTGGCTATTAATGCAACATTGCAAGGGTCTAGTAATTGGCGATAAACTAGAGCGGCGCAATCGTTTAGATAGTGAGATAATGTTGTCGGAAATGACAGCCGGGGAAAGAAATTTTGCTCTCTTGGTTGAGCATTTGCTGAATAAAATCGAAGCCCCAGAATATCGCCAAGTTAATATTGAAGCATTAATTGAATTAGGAGCGATCGCTGCCAATAATCCTAAGCTGCAAATTGAAGAATATATCGTGTTGGATGTGTTAATTGGCCATGCAGTGCGGTTAGCGTGGTTAGAGAATCATAGTCAACGTAGCGATCGCTATGATGAGGATAAGGCGAGTGCGTGGCGATCGTTTTACAATACCTCTCCTAGAGATTGCGCTAGTTATATTTTGAAGGCTTTCCGTTTCTTAACGGAATTTGTGAAAGATTTTTAAACGCAAAGGATCGCAAAGGGAAGCGCAGAGGTACGCAGAGGATGAGAGAGAATGAGTTGAGTGGGGTGATTATTGGGTGTGCGATGAGGGTGCATACTGCTTTGGGGCCTGGTTTATTGGAGTCGGCTTATGAGGAGTGCTTGGATTATGAGTTGAAAAAAGCCGGATTGAATGTTGGTAAGCAAATTCCATTGCCCTTAGTTTATCAAGATGTGCAATTGGAATGTGTTTATCGATTAGATTTGATTGTCGAAAACCAAGTAATTGTAGAGATTAAATCTGTAGAATCCTTCCACCCAATTCACTCCGTTCAACTCCTAACCTATCTCAAACTAGCAAACTGCAAACTAGGTCTTCTCCTCAACTTTAACGTCCTCCACCTCAAAGAAGGTATTAAACGCGTAGCTAACAACCTCTAACTCCCCCTCTTTGCGTTCCTCTGCGCTTCCCTTCGCGTTCCTTTGCGTTAAAAAAATATCCCCTACCTAAGACGCCAAAAGCAGAGAAAGCAGGGGTTTATTCAACTTTATTTTGTTGTTAAAACTACTTAACAGAAACAGCATCAACATCAATGGTGCTTCCACTAGAGCTAGAGGTAGAACCCTCTGGAGTATTAGGTACTTCAGTACCCACCTCACCCTTACGAGCTTTCCAGCCTTCAATTACTAGCCCAGACACCTCACCAACTAGCAGAGTCAAGAGGAAAACATCATCAATCTGTCCCGCAACTGGTATAAAATCTGGGAGAACATCAAATGGGCTGACCAAATAAACCAACGTTCCTAAAATTACCCACCAACGATATTTGGGGTTACGAAGTACGCTGCGATACCAGGTATAAAGTGATTGGATTGAAAATTTCATATTTTGAACCTCCAGTTATCATTTATTTTGACAAATTATTCTAAAAATTCACGGTGCGAATAACCGTCCTAGTTAGTTGGGAAGATGCTACTAGTAATCTGTCAACAAAGACAAATACAGTATTTGGTGCTGATATCTGCTGCTCTAGCCATAAGAGATATGCCTATATACTGATTTTACTTTATTAAAGATTTTATAAATTGCTCGGTATAGTCTTAAACTTCTGTGCAGATCCCAAGGAATAATCTTCTAATTTAAAATCAGCAAAAGGCTTCTTTTCTAACCTATTCCGTAGAGCCTCGTCAAGAATGACACCTGATGATTCTCTTTTAACACCAATAATTATCACACTTGTTTGATATGTCGTTAAATCCCGATTTGCCTGACAATCACTTCGTTGGAATTGACCCAAATTCAATAAGCGATAAATTTTCACACTTGGTGTATTAATAAATAATTTTTGAACCAAAAGTTGTATTTGTTTAGAACGTTCTAAAGCCACACGTTCTTGAATTAATCTATCACCTTTACAAGAAGCCGTGCCGACAGAGATAATTTCATTGGGAGCTTCCATTATATTCTCTATACCTTCTTGTTCTAAATTCAACTTTAAAAGGTCAACGCTAATAATTTCATCATTAGATTTAATTTGAAAGTTGCTACCTAAAAGCCATTTATATTTGAGTGATAAAACCGCTATATTAAATTCAGCTATCCTTCCCTGACTATCCCTACCTTCTTGATAAGAAAAGTAATCGATATTACCTTTTTTTTCTGGATATTGTCTGTAATAAGATGTGTCAGGTAAATTTGATTTGCGTGTGGCTAAAGTTACTATACTGAGTAATCCTAATATTACTAATAAAACTGCAAAAAATGTCAATAGCGGCACTTTTTGCGACTGCTGATTTTGAGGTAATGAATTGCTATTAATATCTACAGTCAAATGCTCAATTTTAGAAGATTTTAAGATATTATTATTTGTCAGAGTCGTGTCTGTTAATTGAGTTTCTATTTCTTCTAAGGAATGCAAAATTTCTTGAGTACTGGCAGGACGTTTTTCTATATCTGATGCTGTTAGCCAATCAATTAAATTCAATAGTAAGGATGAAATATGGGTCGCATGATTTTGCCAGTGCAACAAATTTTGCTGGACATCATACATCTCCAAAGGATGATATCCTGTCAGCAAAAATACAAAAGTGCGTCCCAAAGCAAAGAAATCTGACTGCGGTACTGCTTGACCATTCATTTGTTCTGGGGCGCTGTAGCCAGATGACATAAGTGCTGTCATCTTGTCGCCATTGCTTAGTTGGTCTTGGTAGGTTTTATTAATTTCATTGGCGGTACCAAAATCAATCAGTACTAGATTCCCCCAACCCTCCTCAAGGGGGGATCTAATCATAATGTTAGATGGCTTAATATCTCGATGTAGGTACTGTTTGCTATGTACTACATCTAAAATTTCTATCAACTCTCTTAACCAGTCTGTGGCTTGTTCTTGAGATATGGGGCTATTTTGCTGTAGCCACTGTTCTAAGTTGTAGCCATTGATTTTTTCCATTGCAATGCAATGCAACACTAAACCATTTCGGGTTTGATACTGAAAGTAACTATCTTCTTTGGGAATTCCGGGATGCTTGAATTGTCCCAACACCGTTACTTCTTGCTGAAATAGTTCTACTGCTTTGGCGTCGCCTGATAAATCCTCTTTAAGTATTTTGATAATTTTGGGGGTATCTTGCTCGTATGCCTCATAAACTTTACTAAAACCTGTTTTGTCACTCAACAGGCACGTCACCCGATAACGCCCTAGCAATTCTAGATGGGAACCACAACTTTGACAAAAGCGATTTTGATGATTATTCGGGTGATTTGGTTTAGGGCAAACGGGATTGATACAAAGGCTCATGACAGGAGAGTGGGGAGTGGAGGAGCAGGGGAGCAGGGGAGCAGGGGGGCAGGGGGGCAGGGGAGTGGGGAGCAGGGGAGAAATTGCAGTAAGTTTTTTCACCCCTTTGCACCTCTGCCTCTTATGCCCAATGCCCAATTCCCCATGCCCAATCCTCCTAAACATCGCTCCTATTAATTCTTCTGTTGCTGTATGACTAATCCCGTCTAATAATCATGAGATTTTTTATTTGTGTTCAGCCAAGAAAGCTGCCACAGTTTGGTTAAATGCTTCTGGTTGTGTCAAAAACGGCCAATGATTGCCGGGAACTTGGCAGATACGTAAGTTTTGAAGATAAGTTTTGTAAGGTTGAATTTGCCAATTTTGGCGGTTCAGTCCTTGTTGTGGCTGGATGAATAAAGCAGGAATGTTAAGGGGAATTGTAAAACCGGGCACTTGCATGACTGCCTCAAAAATTCCGTCGCGGGCGGCTATGGTAAATTTGCTGCCCCAACTTCCATCGGGTTTTTGTTCTATTCCTGCTTGGAAGACTTGCTGTTGTAAGGAACTCCATCCTTGATATTGCTTTAATTGCCGTGCTTGTTGTTCGGCTTCTTCGTGGCTGGGAAAAGGCCCCATACTTTTAAGAAAAGGCAAGAAGCGATATAACATTGGGAAAGTTACCCTGAAAAAACTGGGCATTTTCCAGATAAAAATCGGATCGACGAGAATTATACTCCGTACACGCTTTGGGTTTTGTCTTGCCCAGATGACGGCTAATTTACCTGTCCACGAGTGACTTACAATATGGGCAAAAGTCCATCCAAGACTATCCATGAGTGCTTCAAGGTCTGCGATCGCACTCTCAAAGCTATAATCTATCTCTGGTTTACTACTTTGGCCATGTCCCCGCATATCTAGCGCAACTATGTGGTAATCCGCCGCCAAGTAATCTCCTAAACTAGACCACACCAGAGCATGATCGCCTAAGCCATGTAACAGCAGTAAAGGTTCTTGACCTTGATTCCATTCTAAATAAGAAAGTTGGATATCAGGCTTTGATAAAGTTTGACGTACAGCCATCATTGCACATCCAGGCTTAGATAGTTTTGCGTTTATATGGTACTGCGAAAGATGGGGAGCAGCACTTCGGCTACGCTCAGTGACCGAGGAGCAGGGGAGCAGGGGAGACAAGGGGACAAGGGGACAAGGGGGAATTATTGAACAAGTCTTTTCCTTTTTTCTTGTCTACCTTGTCTCTTCCCCATGCCCCATGCCCCATGCCCCATGCCCAATGCCCAATGCCCAATGCCCAATACCCAATGCCCAATTCAATTGTTATCATTTACCACTTTATGACTCTGAGGATTGTACCAATTGACACGAAATAATGAGGCTAATGAATGCCAAGATCAATAAAAGGATGCCCCAAGGATATTAAAAGTACTATGCCAGAATTACACCAATCAATTGCCCAGCAT
This sequence comes from Nostoc sp. DedSLP04, assembly GCF_034530775.1. NCBI lineage: Bacteria > Bacillati > Cyanobacteriota > Cyanophyceae > Nostocales > Nostocaceae > Nostoc > Nostoc sp. DedSLP04. The sequence continues at coordinate 96,297 of NZ_JAVRCL010000006.1, forward strand.
TATCACGAACGAACTAAATACAACCCTGATACTCTCGCCTCTAAAAACCAGCGATTAGACTGGACTAAACAGCCAGTACCCTTTAAAGAGTACAAAATTGGCTCTACTTTTGATCTCAAACCCTATATCCAAGAAAAAACAGAGGCATTTGCTAATAACCCAGATACTCAGTGGTGGCAAAGACTTTCACGGCTATTGTTTCGTAGTTATGGATTGACAGCAAGAATGCCTTCTATGGGTAGTGCAGTGTATTTACGCGCTGCTCCCAGTGCAGGCGGACTATACCCTGCCGAGGTGTATGTGGTTTCGCGTGGTACATCGTTATTGCCGCCTGGTCTATATAACTACCAGTGTCGAACTCATTCTCTCATGCATTATTGGGAAAGTGATGTTTGGCAAACTTTGCAAGCAGCTTGTTTCTGGCATCCTTCTTTAGAAAATACCCAATTGGCAATTATTGTGACCGCGGTATTCTATCGTTCTGCGTGGCGCTATGAAGATCGGGCTTACCGTCGGATTTTTCTGGATACGGGACATCTGTTGGGTAATATCGAGTTAGCTGGTGCGGTTACTGATTATCGCCCCCATTTAATCGGCGGCTTTGTCGATGAATCGGTTAACGATCTGCTTTATATCGATCCGCAACAAGAAGGTGCGATCGCTGTCTTACCTCTGGCAGACTTATTAGATATTAATCAAAATTTACCATTGGGATGTACTGCTTTACCTTCGGCTACTGAAACCAGTTATCCTCAAATCCCTGATGGCGAACTACTAACATATTTCCATCAACATACCCAGATTCAATCAGGTGTAACTGGTAATCTTAATCTACCAACTATTAAACAAGAAAAATCTTTAGAGGATAAATACAATTTTCCTTTCTGTTTAAAAATTCCCACCACCACTGCACCTATAAACTGGGGACAAAAACTATCAGAACTGGAAACCACTATGTATAAGCGACGCTCTACCCGCGCTTACAATGGTGATGATTTAAGCTTCGATGAATTGAAAAGTTTACTCGATTTCACTTACCAACCGCAAAATTACATCGACCAAAGCTTAGATATTTCTCCAGACTACTTCGATTTAAATTTAATCGAAACATTCATTGCTGTTTGCGGAGTCAAAGGACTGGAGGCGGGTTGTTACTATTACGCGCCCAAAGCCCAAGAATTACGCCAAATCCGGTTTAAAAACTTTCGGCGAGAGTTACATTTTCTCTGTTTGGGACAAGAATTAGGACGGGATGCGGCAGCGGTATTATTTCACACAGCCGATTTGAAAGCTGCGATCGCACAATATGGCGATCGCGTTTACCGTTACTTACACATGGATGCCGGTCATTTGGGACAACGCCTGAATTTAGCAGCAATGCACCTGAATGTCGGCGTCAGTGGTATCGGTGGATTCTTTGACGACCAAGTAAATGAAGTTTTAGGCATTCCTGCTGATGAAGCTGTTCTATATATCACTACATTGGGACGCCCAAGATAACAATAATCCCAGAGACGCTGAGAATCTAGAAAGTTTATTTTCTGTCCTTTACGTCTCTGTGCAAGCTTACGGGGCTACAACTTGGGCTAGGATGCAAGATAAAAGAAGCCTCATCGCCCTTTGTCCTTGTAGGTAGTACTGGTGCTTGTTAGGACTTAGTGTAAATAATTAGGCAACTAATTCGTAGGAATCTTTTATATCTATCCATATAATCGAATATAAAAACTGCTATGACGGCGAATAGTCCGTCCAGATTCTTTAATTCCACCGATATATTTTTGGAGACCTATACATTTAATTTATAGCAAGGGACTGGGGACTGGTGACTGGGGATTGGGTGAAAAGTCTTGTTGTGTCTAAGTTTTATCATCTGTTAATGTCCTAACCACGAAGGCTTGTGCTATAACGTGAGTTCGACGGCTCTAAAAACCCCACTTCCATTCCTCTCCCCCACAGGGAGAGAGGCTTTGAAACCCTAATTTTTTCGTTGTCAACTAAAAATATTTCTGCCCCTCTGTGCCTCGGAGAGGGGTTGGGGAGAGGTTCATCGAACTCACGTTAATTTATGGTTGAGGTCTAAATACCCATCCATGACATAATTCAGAATTGCGTTAGCGAGTCTGCGTACTCTGTAAGAGTTGCAAGCTACGCTTTTAGCGTCTCGTAGAGAGCGTCATTGCGAATGGGATTTTGGTAAATCCGGGTAATTTAGATTTTAGTCAGTTTTTCCTGAATGAATGTCCTGTTTTGCCTCTCGACTAGCTGTAGATGTGATCAGAAACGGATTATTAGGGAGAATTCTTTGAGCATCGAAAACGACGGTCGCGGCAGTGGCAGGTAATGTTATGGCTTTTGTATTAGTTATAGATAGCGTCGGCGCAGCCCAACCTAGTCATCGCTATAGACTGGTGAAGCTCCGATATTAAGCTGGTGTTATGTTGAATGGGGCAAGAGTGATAAAAAAGGGTTAATGTCTCTTACCTGCTCCCAGATATAGCTCACCCACTTTCGGGTCATTCAACAATTCTTCACCAGGGCCGGAGATCGCATCACGTCCCGATTCTAATACATATCCACGATTAGCCATCTCTAAAGCTTTACGGGCATTTTGTTCAACTAATACGATTGCAGTACCTGCCTGATTAATTTGTTTAATCTGCTCGAACACTTGTGTCACCAAAATCGGCGACAAAGCAGCAGATGGCTCATCTAAAATCAGCAAACCAGGTTCCAACATCAAAGCTTTGCCCATCGCTAGCATCTGGCGTTCTCCTCCAGAGAGAGTACCAGCGCGTTGACGACGGCGATCGCTTAATCTCGGAAACATAGTAAATATTTTATCTTTAATTGGTTTCAGGGGAGTGTTAAGCACAAAAGCACCCATCTCCAAATTCTCTTCAACACTTAGAGAAGGGAAAACATTGGCGATTTGCGGTACGTAGCACATTCCTCGTTGGACAATTTGATTGGACTTTAGCCCCACGATATTTTCACCTTTGAAAGTAATTGTGCCTGTGTGGGGGATCAAAAGCCCAAAAATTGCTTTTGCCAAAGTAGATTTACCTGCACCGTTGGGGCCAATCACTGTCACCAATTCTCCTGGTGCAACCTGAAAATTCACACCTTGCAGGATATCTACATCTTTGATGTATCCGGCGCGAACATTTTGAACTTCTAATAAATAGTCATTAGTCATTGGTCATTTGTCATTGGTCATTGGTCAACAGTCAAGTCAAACATAACTATTGACTATTGACTGTTGACTATGGACTATTGTGGGGTTTTTTGCAACTCTGGTCGTTCTTCTGGAAGAATCGCCCCTTCTACAGGGCAAACTTGGAGACAGATGCCACAGTCGATGCAAGTGGCAAAGTCAATCCAGTACCAATCAGTTCCCTTGGTGTTTTTGCCTGGGCCATCATGAATACAAGCTACTGGACAAGCATCTACGCAGTCAGCTACGCCTTCACAGACTTCTGTAACAATTGTATGCGGCATGTTCTCGATTCCCTCTTTTCTGTATCGGCTATTTCTAGCCTAGCAGGGGAGGGGAGGGCAGGGGGGCAGGGGGGCAGGGGAGACAAGGAGACAAGGAGACAAGGGGATAAACAAAACTCCTAACTCCTAACTCTTAACTCTTTAACTCCTAACTCCTAACTCCTAACTCCTAACTCAGCACTCAGCACTCAGCACTCAGCACTCAGCACTCAGCACTCCTAATGCCCCATGCCCAATCCCCCACTCACTTAATGCAATGGTTCTATTTTTGGTGAACCATCAGCTTTGATCCAGGCAATTTGGGCAATGCGGCGATCGCTTGCATATTGGCGAATTGCCTCTGCATCTCTTCCCCCTAAGTCAATTTCTACTCGCACCAAATCAGTAGAATCTCGGAGTTTTTGTGCGTAGACAAAGGCGGCAGCGTTAGCACTAGCTGTCTCTGGTGCTACCAACCAGTCAGTCGCTGGAGTTTCTTGTGGTAATTGCTGGGTAGACAACAGAACTTGGTATAAATCTTCGATACTTAGTCCAAAACCAATTCCGGGAATGTTTTCTCCTTGAGGATGATATAGCCCCAAAAGCTGGTCATAGCGACCACCACGCCCTAAAACTCTGGTTTGGGATTCAGTATCGTTGACAACTTCAAAGACGATACCAGTATAGTAATCTATGGTTTGGATCAGGCTGAGGTCGAGGATTAAGGGAAATTTTTTCTCTGATTCTAGTAATTCTACTAGGGATTTGAGGTTATTCACTGCCTCTCGCTGTTCTTCATCTAAATCCAGACTACTAACTTTTTGCAACACGTCTGCACTTGGGCCGCGCAAATCCATGATGATTTGGGCGCGATCGCGCAGTTTGTCACTTAGGGGTAAATTATCTATGGTGATGCGGTCAAGATGAGCGATCGCACTGCGAACTCGATCCTGTAAATTAGCAGGAAAGGCACTCAGGAGCGATCGGGTAATTCCCGCTTCACCCAAAATTAAATGCCATCCCTGCAAACCCAATGCTGCCAAACAATCTGCGACTAACAGCAGCACTTCCGCATTCGCCAGCAATCCACCAGTACCTAACAACTCCACCCCAGCTTGATAAAACTCTTGCTGGCGATTATGCCTACTTTCCCAAGTGCGACGAAACACATTGGCGTTGTAATACAACCGTTGGGGATAAGTCACACCAGCCATTCGAGTCACAACAGTACGAGCAATAGATGCTGTTAATTCTGGGCGTAGCCCCAATTCATCATCTTCGCCGTTTTGTTGTAGTTGAATCACCATTTGACGCTGGATTGCTTCCCCCGCCATCAGGGTATCCATCCGCTCCAAAGTCGAGGTGATAATCCTGTGATATCCCCAGCGATGAAACACCTGCTGTAACCGATCTTCAATCCAGCGTTTTTTCTCCACATCCAAGGGCAATAAATCCCTGGCTCCCGCTGCTGGTTGATACACCATTATTTTTTCTTCCCACCAAACAAACCACCGAACAAACCACTACCAGATTTATCTGGTTGCTTATCTCCATTATTGGGGGATGAAGTCACCTTCTGATCGCTAGGTTGTTGTCCTAAAGCCTTATCTATTTTAGGTTTCCATTGCAGAGCCGTTTCGTCACTGGGATCTAATTTTAGAGCGTTGTCAAAGTGGATTTTGGCCATTTTTAGCTGATTTTGCTTCAAATACACCATTGCAATTAAGCTATGACAGCGACTATTCTTTGGTTCTAGCTTCAGGGCCTCTTGCAACTCTACTTTGGCTGGGGCAAATTGGTTTTTGTCAATCAAAGATTGAGCGCGACGAATATACTGTTCTACAATCAAGTCTTCTTTTGGTGGCGCTGGTGCTGCTGCTGCTGGTGTATTTTTTGGTGTGTTTGGCTGAGGTGTACTTGATTGGACTTTGGGTTGAGCAGGTAGCGGCGCGGCGGATGCTTTACCCGCACTCCGCATTAAATACACTAAATTCAACTCACTAGCTTGGGCAATGACTTGCAGTGCTTGTTCTAAAGAATCATATTGAGTTTGGGCTAGTTTTGCGATCGCAGTTTTATAAAAATGATCGATATTAGCTGCCTCAACTAACTGTTTAGCCAAGTCGGTATTTAGAGTTACCGAAGTCGACTCTTGTACCAGACGCTTGCCAATTTGCGACAAAATTAGAATATATTCAGTGCGAGTGCGATCGCCAGAGAGTTTTTCATAAGCTGGATTAACCAGCTTTGATAACAATTCATTACCGAGATGTTTTTGAGCAGCAGTTTCAGTAAGACTACTGTCTGGGTGCAAACGGCGGGCGACTTGGAGATAGCGTTTGCGAATCTCTTTGACATCGGCATCAACTGGAACGCACAGCACTGCGTGATGATCTATGAAATCATATTTAAATAGTCCACGATCTATTTTGAAAGACATATAGAGTTTTTGCACTAAGGGAGCAGTTAGATTGCTTTTAGTGTACCCAAAGTCGTAGAGAAAGCCCCCATCTGCTACACCCAAGCTGACAGTGGTGGAACCCGTAAAAGTTCGTTACTGAGAGAGTCGTGAATATAACTATTTGTAGCAAGAATTCTACCAGACTCAATTTTGACAGTAGTGCCATCGTAGGCGGTGATTTTGCCTCCGGCTTCTTGTACCAAAATTATCCCAGCAGCAATATCCCAAGGAGAAAGTCCCCGTTCCCAGTAACCATCGACACGTCCACAGGCAACATACGCCAAATCTAGCGATGCCGAACCGCTACGTCTAACTCCTTGGGTAAGATGGGTAAGATGAGTAAATTCTGCGTAGTTGTTATCAGAGGTTTCGCGGCGATCGTAGGCAAATCCTGTTACTAGTAGGCTTTTATTCAGTTCAGATGTTACTGAAACCTCGATCGGCTGACGGTTACGCGTTGCCCCTAAGCCAGCAGCAGCCCGGAATAGCTCATTGTGAAATGGGTCATAAATTACACCAACTTGGGGAACGCCATTAATTAACAGCCCGATGGAAACGGCGAAGAATGGGTATTGATGAGCGTAGTTGGTTGTGCCATCAAGAGGATCTATTGCCCAGAGGTACTCATTCTGTTGATTACCTAATTTTCCTGATTCTTCAGCGAGGATCGAGTGCTGGGGAAAGTGGCCACGCAAAATTTCTAAAATCAACTCTTCTGAAGCTTTATCAGCAGCCGTGACCAAATCACCAGGGCGTCCTTTTTCAATAATTGCATCTTCTAACTTACCCAAGTAACCTTGCAAAATAGCACCAGCAGCCAAGGCCGCTTCTGTAGCAATATCTAGAAAAATTTGTAAATTTGTCATTTGTCATTGGTCGTTTGTCATTGGTCGTTTGTCATTGGGCATGGGGCATTGGTTTATTTCCCTCTAGTTCCTAGTTCCTAGTCCCCAGTCCCCAGTCCTCAAAGATTTTGGCGGCGAAACTCGGCGGGAGTGAGGCGCATGGGTTTTTCTGGGTTCCAGATTCCTTGCCCCATGAGTCTAGCCCATTGTTGGGCACGTTCTAAACGCAGGTCATATTTGTGGTTAGGCGATCGCCCTACAAACATTGCATTCCCTTGTTTGACTAATTCTTCATTCAATAACACCTTATTTTTCCACACATAAGCTAGAGTTCGCCCGATTTTGTCTTTTGCTTCTAAATCAAACTCCAGCGTTACCGATTCTTCTACACCACCAATTAGATTCTCTAACTGTTCTTTTGCTGCTTCCCCCCAAGGGCGCTGTCGCAAATCTGGTGCATCAACTCCTACTAACCGCACTTGGGAAATCAAATTTGGTTGTTCAGCCATGCCCAAAACTTCCAAACTTTGCCCACTAACTACCCGCGCTACTTTCACTTGGGCTTCATTGTTTGGCAGCTGGTTCTTGCCTTGGCAACTCACCAAGAGCAATAAACAAGCCAAAATAGCTATTTTTTGCACCCACTTACCAAGACGCACAACCATCAAAAATTCTCCTATGGTCGCTGCATATACCGAGCAGAACCTCTTTCCCCCTGCCTCCTGCCCCCTGCCTTATTCAATTGTTTATTCCTCATCTAAGGGTAAACCCGCTTTAACTCTTCCCCTAGCAAAATAGCGTCCAAACTGAAGTTCGTAGACTTCATCTTCATCTTGCGTCTCCACTTCCAAGTCAGAACGGGGGTAACTCACACACAACAAGGCATAACCTTGCTGACGTAAATCTGGCGACAAGCCGATCGCTTCTGGTTGGTAAATTTCTCCTGATAACACTCTCACAGCACAAGCAGTGCAAGCCCCGTTGCGACAGGAAAACGGTAGTTCTACCCCTTGTTTTTCGCCAGTGTGCAGGATGTAGCGGTCTTCTGGCACTTGTAGGGTGTGTGTTTTGCCAGTGGCGCGATCGCGAACTTTAATTGTGTATGTACGGGACATCTGGATTTGCGTTTTGGGATTAGGACTATCAGATTCAATCTAGAATATCTTTCTTATCTTTGCATTTTCTGGGATTTTATAGTATGATCGTAACTTGTGACACCTGGAGAGGTGGCCGAGCGGTTTAAGGCGCAGACCTGGAAAGTCTGTTTAGGGAAACTTAACGGGGGTTCGAATCCCCCCCTCTCCGTTCTCAAAGCTTAGTCTAAATATATAGTTTGAATATAGCCAAATATATTTAAAACTAAAAAAATTAAATATGATTTGCAAAAATCTTTGCAACATCAATGAATTATCTGTAGAGGCATACAGATGTACGCCCCTAATAGGTATTTCGTGAAATGGTATAACACCAAAAATATTAAATGTTAAGGCACCTCAATGGGAATCAAAGCATTTTCTGGCAAATAGTTGGAAAAACGCCCTTCATCTGCAAGCACCAAAATCAGACGCAGAGGATAATCTGGTGGAACTTGCAAATCTGCCCACGGTACTGCCAACTCTAAACAACTATTTATTGCTACTTGAGCGCGACTGAAACGGGGATGCCATTGATGATTGTCTCCCGCTTCCCGAAACTGAATCGATTGCGTCAGCAAGTTAACTTCTAAAAGATGGTGGAAATGGTAATTAAGTGGGGCTGCATCTGGTACATCTGCCAACGGAATTGGGCTGTTAACCATTGTTTTTTCTGGATAGAACCACAACAAATTCAATTCTGTTGGCAAATCCCGTCCTGGTGCAGCGCCACTTTTAAAGTCTAGCCGCAAATAGAAATTTAAGTGATCTACCCCATACCAAAGTCGCTGGATAACACTGCTGTTATGCATCGTCCCCCGCGCCCCGCCGATTTCTATGCGTCCAGCTTTGTCCCAATCTTGTTCGTCACCCTTACCATCAATGACGGGGTGAATAAACCCTTGTGGGGTGTGGTTTGCTTGTGCTGCATGGATTTCCACTGGTTGCTTGAGATAGGGCGGTATAGGTTCATTTAATGCCTTGTAAATGCCAAACAGATGTTCTCGAAACAACCGATCAAAAATGGCATCCTGATTTGAGGAGTGTCCTGCACCAAACCACCAAAACCAGTCGGAACCCTCTGCGGCATACAATGCTTCCCATGCTTCGGGATTGTTTTCTTCCGTCGCTTCGGGATGACTTGCAAGCATTTTCCTTGCTTCTGTCAAGTAATCCCAAGCACGATTTTTGGCGGGATCGCCGATCCAGGTGGTGAAACTGCCATCTACCCAAGAACCGCTATGTAATTGCCCTCCGGGGATGATGGCTGTGGCTGGAAATTCTTCTAGAAATTCGGAGACAGTGACGAGTTTGAGGTGGGGTTCATCGCTCAAACTTTGATATAAAGCTTCTAAGAAGGGTTTGCCATCTTGGGAATAAAATTCCCAGCAATTTTCTCCATCTAAGGCGATGGTAACTAGCCAAGGTTGTTCGCTATGACTATCTCTTTGCTTTTTAGCGATCGCTTGCAAATGTCCTACTAAATCGGCTGCTGCCTTTTTTGCTGGCATTGCACCATAAGTAAAACCAATCAAGTCTGATAATCTGTGGTCGCGAAACACAATTGACAAGTCACCCTCGGCGGTTTGCAGGCGATAGGGTCGATACAACAATTCTGGTTGCTCCACATTCCCCGCCCCATCTCGATGAAAAAGGTGTTTCAGCGTCCACCCTAAGACGGCTTCATCTGAGCATATCCACTTATATCCTTGGTTAATAATATCTGGAAGTATTGCTGGACTTACTGATTGTTCTGAAGGCCACAAACCACGAGGTATCTGCCCAAAGCGGTCTTTATATAAGTCCCAAGCTTTCCGCAAGTGGCGGGGGATATCTTCTGCCCATTGAAAGCGTTGCTTCGGTAGTGTCATATTGGGCACAGCTACCCGACCGGAGTTAGTATCAGCTAGCAACGGTAAAATCGGGTGAGTATAAGGCGTGGTGGTAACTTCTAGCTGCCCCGCTTCCTGCATTTTCCGATGTTGGGGGATAATCCGGCTCAAGATTTCTCGCTGTTTGGAATAAATGCGCTGGCGATCGCTTAAAGTAAAATTCCGTCCCTGTTTTAACCAAGCAGCAATTTCCGGGTCATCCCAAAACAGCGGATCGATCCAAGCCAAATTGTGCCAAGCTAGCAAATCACCATAATCTGGCAATTCCCAATTTGCTAAACACCAAGCTTGCCCCTTATCCTGCCTTTGCTGGTACAACTCGGCATAGCGGGGATGCGGATCGATCAGGGTATGGTGATTAGCATCAAAAAAGTGTTGGATAATAAATTCGCGCTGTTGCTGGGTAAGTTGCTCATCCGGTGTCAAACTGGCTGTGAGATAAGGGTCAAAAGCAGTACCAGCAATATAATCTTCGAGTTGCAATATCAGCGATGGAACTAAATTTACCGTTTGGTGTAACTTAGGATACCGCTCTAAAAGCAATACTAAATCCAGATAATCTTTAGTTCCATGCAAACGTACCCAGGGAAGACGGTACTGCTGACTCGAAGATAGCGAAACGCCGCTGCCAGGAGATTTGTACAGCGGCTGATGTTGATGCCAGATAAAAGCGATGTAGAGAGGATGGGACATAGAAATAGTTAGGAGTTAAGAATAAGGAGTTAGGAGTTGATTCAAACTCATAACTCCTAACTTCTAACTCCTAACTTTTACACCACTTGCTCAATTTCTGCAATTTCCGGAATCATTTCCTTGAGGCGGCGCTCAATACCCATTCTCAGGGTCATTGCAGAACTGGGGCAAGAACCACACGCACCTTGCAGGCGCAGTTTTACAACAGGCCCATCGAGTTCTACTAGTTCCACATTGCCGCCATCAGACATGAGATAAGGGCGCATTTCATCTAAGACTGTTTCAACGTTGTCAATTGTGAGTTCCATAGTTTAGACCTGCTAAGTTAATGATGGACATTGGGGATGGGGGATTGGGCATGGGGCATGGGGCATTAATGATCTCTGTGCCAGATGCGCGGTTACTCATTAACCATTATCCAAAATTTTATTTTTCAGCTTTGTTAAATCGATCCTAAATCTAATTGCCGCTAGATTGTCAGGTGTCAGTTTTTAATAACTTTTGACTAAACCACTGCTGATTTTAGCAACTTGATATTAGATTAGCTGAACAATTTGTCGTGCAAGCCCTCCTACTCTACTTTAGCGGTTAAAGTCCTGAAGAGAACGCCAGGAGGTGACGGATAAGGAAGGTTTTTTCCCAATCCCCATGCCCAATATGGTTATTAAATAATAATTACTAAAAAACTTTCAAGTTTAAAACTCAAAACCCAGTACTGGTAATCTTCCAAATGACCAATGACCAATGACTAATGACTAATGACTAACATTCAGCACTACTTGTTGAGTCGCTATCATTAGACGAAACCATGACTGGTTGTTGATATAGTGGCACGGTGAATGTGACTGTTGAACCAAGTCCTTCGCCCAAACTATAAAAATGTACTTCACCGCCCATAGCCTCCACTAGCTTTTGGGATATTGCCAGTCCCAAACCGGTGCCGCCGTACTGGCGAGTCCGGGAGCCATCCACCTGAGAGAATAATTGAAACAATTTATCTTGTTTATCTAAAGAAACACCAATACCAGTGTCTGCCACACGTACTCTCACCATGCCAGGAAATTGCTGCTCTTGAAAGTTCACCTGAAAATTCGCCTTTTTGAGTACTAAATCAGCGCTGACAGTGACGCCACCCTCATGAGTAAATTTAATGGCATTACCTACCAAATTGAGCATCACTTGTAGCAACCGTTGGTAGTTGCTTTGGACAATGATTTCATCAGAGGTAGCAGGCATTTGCATCTGAAAGCTGAGGTTTCTCATTTCTGCTTGGGGACGCATGAAACCTTCTACATGACTGAATAGCTCATCTAGCTTGACTGGAGCGTAAGCTAGCTCCATTTTACCAGCTTCGATTTTGGCAATGTCCAAAATATCGTTGATGATATTCAGCAGATGTATCGATAAGTGGTGAGCTTCTGCTAAAAACTGATTTTGTTCTTCTGGATCGTCTGCCATCCCTTCTAAAATCAGCTTCAAAAAGCCAATCATACCGTTAAGGGGGGTACGAATTTCATGGGATACATTAGCTAGAAACTCACTTTTGAGGCGGGAAGCTTCTTCGGCTTTTTGACGCGCTATTTCTAATTCTTCATATAAAGTAGCATGAGCGATCGCAGTTCCCAATTGATCTGCTGCTTCTTTTGCCAGTTCTAATTCCGATTCTGTTAATGTATAGCATTCATCCTGCCAATTCAAGGCAACCAATCCATTGGCTTGGTCTTGATAGCAAGTCGCAACTACTAAAGTTTTCTGCCGCCCAGACTCTTTGTATCCAGGCACTTCCATCGTAACTGGTTCTAGGGTTGCCAAGGCTTGAGCAAAGGCAGGCTCAGAAGCTATATCTATGTCCAAGCCAAGCATTGATTTGAGTTCTGGCTGGCGATATTCAGCCTTCACCTGCACTTTTGAGCTTGAGGGCTGATAAGGACAAATAATGCAGCGTTCTAGCCGCAGTGCTTTCCCCAAACTGTCAACTGTTTGCTGCCAAATAATATCTAAATCTAATGTCCGGCGAATATTTCTGGTAATGCGATTTACCAATTTTTGGTGTTGCTGCGATCGCAAAGCCAACTCTATTTGTGTGGGCGTTTTTGATGCCACGCGCGCTTGTTTTTTGTTGAGTGTCGCTTGTATTAAGCGTCCCATCACTAAAACGGTAGTGGCAGTGGTTCCCAAACTCGGCATAATCGGACTGATCGCTAAGTCCAACTCAAATAATTCTTTCTGATAGCTAAACCAACATTGAAACCTTTCTGGCACCAAACTTGTCAAAATTCGGTGCAATCGTTCCAAATAACTAACCTTATCCACTGGGGCAAAGGTTTGAGTCTGGTTCAGCTCGTCAACTATTTTTTCAGTATTTAACCCCAGGAGTTCGCTGTACTGCCAACAAAAGGTCAGATAGCGCCCTGCCCCATCTTGTGTATAAACTAACTCGGCTCCTAGAGTGGGTAATGAGCCATCAGTCTTACTGGTAATAGATTCCAGATTTTGGGAAAATACATTTGACAATTGGGAATTGGCAGTAATAGTCATTAATTGAGTTGGATAGACAAAGGGTATCCGACCGTAATTTTACTAAAGCCGCTGAAATTTATACATAAATTTTTACAGCTTTTTTGTGTTTGATGGGGTATTTTTTATTGTTCTGAAAACCAGATTGGCAAACTTTACTTTTTTTAACTTGCATTGACAGTTAAATAATGGCAATGGCGTTAATCGTTCCATTCACCGCGAGGAGGAACAGGAGTACGCACAGGCGTGCGCGTTAGTTCGTCATCTCTGAGGAGTTCACCCCGTAACCACTGGCGAATCGCCACCTCAATTACTTTACTTGGGTCATTGGTGAGATGCTGAATTTGCTCTAGTAACTCGGAGTCTAGGCGGACAGCAATTTCTACCTTATCGGCTGGTGTATTTTCCGCTTTGGTAGTTTTCTCTCTCATATTCATAGGTTTATATACTCTGAATTCTTTGAATTGGTTTTGTCTAAAGCTTTGTAAAGTAGTTATATTCATTATTTGGGCTAATTCGCTGAAAAATTTTCAAGGGCACAGTTCAATAATTCCCTGAAATAGCACCAAAGTAACAGCTTTAAGTTTTAAATCGCATTTTTCATATAACTGACTAGACAATGGCTCTAGAAATTTTGCCGATCGATCGGCGATTACGGGCAATTAGCAGTCGCAATTGCCCACGCTCCCGACACGATCCCTAGATGTACTTATTTACATTTATTGTACGCTCCTAACTGTTGAATACTAGCAGCGACAAATAGACCTTCATAATATTCTTAAATGTCCACCTATTTAGATCGAAAGTTCAAGATGGGGTGAAGAGGGGACTGGGGATTGGGGACTGGGAACTGGGGACTGGGAACTGGGAAATAATTTTTCTACTATCTAATCCCCAGTCCCCAAAACCCAAAACTCAATACCCAAAACCCAATACCCAATACCCAATACCCAGTCCCCAGTCCCCAGTCCCCAGTAAAAGCAGCGTCTTGGCAAAGAAAGCATTAAAATACATTAAGTAAATTGCCCTTTTAACTTTGGTTGCTGCTAAGGCAAAGATAGTATATGACTGACGTTCCCGCAGTTCGCATTCGCAATTTTTGTATTATTGCTCACATCGACCACGGGAAATCAACCCTCGCCGATCGCTTGCTACAAGCTACTGGCACTGTTGAAGACCGACAGATGAAAGAACAGTTTCTCGACAATATGGATTTGGAACGGGAGCGCGGCATTACGATTAAGCTGCAAGCTGCCCGAATGAACTACACAGCTAAAGATGGTCAGCAGTATGTGCTGAACTTAATTGACACTCCGGGACACGTGGATTTCTCTTATGAAGTCTCCCGCTCTCTTGTTGCTTGCGAAGGAGCGCTATTGGTAGTAGATGCGTCCCAAGGTGTGGAGGCGCAAACTTTGGCTAATGTATATTTAGCGTTAGAGAATAACCTGGAAATTATCCCGGTTTTGAATAAAATTGATTTGCCGGGGGCTGAACCAGAACGGGTAATTGGCGAAATTGAAGAAATTATCGGTTTAGATTGCAGTGGGGCAATTCTAGCTTCTGCTAAAGAAGGAATTGGGATTGATGAGATTTTAGAAGCAGTTGTCGAGCGGATACCGCCACCGCCAAATACGATAAATGAACGCTTACGAGCGTTAATATTTGATAGCTATTATGACAGTTACCGGGGAGTAATTGTGTATTTCCGGGTGATGGATGGCACCGTGAAAAAAGGCGATCGCATCCATTTAATGGCATCGGGTAAAGAATTTGAAATTGATGAGTTAGGTGTCCTTTCTCCGACTCAAAAGCAAGTTGATGAACTGCACGCTGGGGAAGTAGGCTATTTGGGAGCGGCAATTAAAGCTGTAGCTGATGCACGGGTAGGAGACACAATTACCCTCAGTAAAGCGAAAGCGGAAGCACCCTTACCAGGTTACGCAGAAGCGAACCCGATGGTTTTTTGTGGGATGTTCCCCATTGATGCCGATCAATTTGAAGATTTGCGGGAAGCCTTGGAAAAGCTGGAACTCAACGATGCAGCGCTGCATTACGAACCAGAAACTTCGAGCGCGATGGGGTTTGGTTTCCGTTGCGGGTTCTTGGGTTTGCTGCACATGGAAATTGTCCAAGAACGTCTAGAGCGGGAGTATAACCTGGATTTAATCATTACAGCCCCCTCGGTGGTTTATAAGGTGATTACCATCAAGGGTGAGGAACTGTACATCGATAATCCTAGCCGTTTACCTTCTCCCAACGATCGCGAAAGAATTGAAGAACCCTACGTCCAAGTAGAGATGATTACCCCGGAAACTTATGTTGGCACCTTGATGGAGTTGTCACAAAATCGCCGGGGCATCTTCAAAGATATGAAATATCTTGCCCAAGGACGAACCACACTCACTTACGAACTACCCTTAGCGGAAGTTGTAACTGACTTTTTTGACCAGATGAAATCGCGATCGCGCGGTTACGCTAGTATGGAATATCACATTATTGGCTACCGTGAAAATCCTCTGGTGAAGTTGGATATCATGATTAACGGCGATCCCGTCGATTCCTTGGCGATGATTGTGCATCGAGATAAAGCTTACAACGTCGGGCGGGCAATGGCCGAAAAACTCAAGGAACTAATTCCCCGCCATCAATTCAAAGTGCCAATTCAGGCATCTATTGGCAGTAAAGTTATTGCCAGCGAACACATCCCTGCTTTGCGTAAAGATGTGTTAGCCAAATGCTACGGTGGTGACATCAGTCGCAAGAAAAAACTTTTGCAGAAGCAAGCAAAAGGTAAAAAGCGGATGAAATCTGTAGGTACTGTAGATGTACCCCAGGAAGCCTTTATGGCAGTACTGCGCTTGGATCAAAGCTAATTTAAGAGTGTTTATCCAAAAACAATTGGCTACTTGCGCCTACATCTCAACCGGAAAAAACATACAGCAGAATTCAGGAGAAAAATACCCTCAATACGCTTCGGTTAAAGGGGAAAGGGTAAAGGGGAAAGGTTTTGAATACATCCTTTACCCGCAAACCCATTCCCCAGACCACAAGGAAAGTGAAAAATTCCAGCATCTTTTCAGAAATAGTGGTAACTTGCTGTTGGTATATTTTCTAAGGTAGTGGTAAATATATAGTGATAGCAGAAACTGAAACCCTTGCTATATAAGGACTGAGAAAATAAAAATCACTACTTTTATACCACTACCCAAAATATCATGAGTCGCAAGCAAGCCCAAGAAAAACTCTCTGAGGCAGAGCGAAAATATCGCACTCTCGTAGAACAAATTCCGGGCGTTGTATATATCTCACCCATTAATACCACTGCAAATGAAGCTTATATTAGTCCGCAACTGCAACAATTATTGGGCATTGCTCCCGAAGATTGGAATCCTGGTTTATTCAATAGTTGGTTAGATTACACTCATCCAAACGATCGCGATCGCCTTTGGCAAGCTGTAAACACTACAATCGCTACCGGAGAGCCTTTGAGGATTGAGTATCGGATGATTAGGCGCGATGGCAGAACAATTTGGGTACGAAACCAAGCCAATCTCGTTTTTTGTGCCGATGGACAAACTCAGCTACTTCAGGGTTTAGTATTGGATATTAGCGATGTCTATGACGAACTTTGTTTACGCAAACAAGCACAAGAGAGCGAAGAACTTTATCGTACCATCCTCGAAGACCAAACAGAATTGATTGCTAGAGGCTTACCAGATGGCACTTTTACCTTTATCAATGAAGCTTACTGTCGATTTTTTGGACTAGAGCGAGACAAAATTATCGGTCAGCACTACAAACCTGTTGTGTTTGAGGAAGACCAAGAACGTGTTTTTAGTCTGGTAAATTCCATTAGCTTAGAAAATCCCGTTATCACAATTGAAAATCGCGTTGTAGCTTGCCAAGGAGTGCGGTGGACGCAGTGGATTGTTCGAGGGATATTTGATGACCAAGGTGCGATTGTAGAACTTCAATCTGTTGGACGAGATATTACCGATCGCAAACTGGTAGAACAAGCTTTAAGTGAAAATGAACAAAAATTCCGGGCGATTTTCAATCAAACCATTCAGTTTATCGGATTGCTTCAGCCGAATGGAATTGTATTAGAAGCCAACCAAACAGCACTAGACTTTGCTGGGATTAATCGAGAAGAAGTAGTTGGCAAGCCTTTTTGGGAAGCAAAGTGGTGGACAATTTCTCTAAATACTCAAGAGCAATTAAAAACTGCGATCGCCGCTGCTGCTAAGGGTGAATCTATCCGTTATGAAGTTGAGATTTTAGGTCGAGATCGTCAAGCGATCGCGATTGATTTCTCACTGCGTCCTATACTCGATCGAACCGGGCATATTACCCTACTGCTCTCAGAAGGACGAGATATTACTGAATATAAAGTCGCGCTTCAGGAACGCCACAAAGCTGAAGAGGCATTGCGCTCCAGTCAAGACTTTCTGCAAAAGGTTGCTAATACTATACCGCATATTTTGTATTTGTTTGACCTCTTACAAGGAACAAGTATTTATCTTAATCAGAAAAGTGTGGCTATTTTAGGCTACTCTCCAGAGGAATTTTGTAACGCAGATCCGCAGTGGCTAATAAATTGCTTTCATCCAGACGATCGATACCTCTGCTATGACATACCGAATCGCTTTGTCAACCTGAACGACAATGAAGTACTTTCCACTGAATACCGATTCCGACACAAAAATGGAGAGTGGCGTTGGCTAAATACACGAGAAGTCGTATTTGCCAGAGATGCTAACGGCACTCCAACGCAGATTCTTGGCTCGGTAGAAGACATCAGCACTCGTAAAGAAGCTGAAGTGATGTTGCGACAGCAAGCAGAGGGAGAACGGTTAATTACTGAAGTCACTCAACAGATTCGGCAATCACTGAATTTGGAGGAGGTTCTGAATACAACAGTAAATAGTATTCGCCAGTGTTTAGGTTCAGATTCCGTAGCTATCTATCAGTTACAATCTGACGGAAGTGGGAATTTTGCAGCAAAATCAGTGGGTGATGACTATCCTCAGAGATTAGAACTGACAATGCATCCATTTTCCCTCAAACAAGATTTTAGCGACTATTACCAAGGATTACCTAAAGTTTTCCATAACATTCAGGAATCTAATTTTTCAGCCGAGGTTTTTGAGTTATTACAACTCTATCAAGTTAAAGCGGCTATAATAGTGCCGATTTTAAATGAAGAGCATCTGTGGGGTTTACTCATTGTTCACCAGTGTATCGCACCTCGTTATTGGCAAGCGTTTGAAGTAAATTTGTTGCAGCAATTGGCTAGTCAAGTAGCGATCGCTATTCATCAATCAGTACTTTACCAGCAAGTGCAAGCTGCCAATGAAGAATTACAAAGATTAGCTACTTTAGATGGTTTGACTCAAATAGCCAATCGCCGCCGATTCGATCAATATCTGGAATCTGAGTGGCAACGACTCAAACGCGAGCAACTTTCACTGTCTTTAATTTTGTTAGATGTCGATTTTTTTAAACTCTACAATGACACTTATGGTCATTTAGGAGGGGATGATTGTTTGCGACAATTAGCAAGTGCCCTCAAAAATATTGTTAAGCGTCCAGCCGATTTAGTCGCTCGTTACGGTGGAGAAGAATTTGCTATCATTTTGCCTAATACAGAGATTCAAGGAGCAATCTATGTAGCTCAAACTATTCGACAAGCAGTGCGCGACTTAGCCATTCCCCATGCTCAGTCTCGCGTGTGCGATCGTGTTACCGTTAGTCTAGGTGTTGTGAGCATTGTGCCAAATGCTGAAATTTCGCCGCCAGACTTGATTAATGCAGCAGACAAGGCACTTTATGTAGCCAAACAGCAAGGACGCGATCGAGTTCATACCGTTTCCGTCCTTATCCCTTCTTGACAAGTGAGTTCCGAAGGGGAGGCTCAATTGTTCTGATTACGAATTATTACTATACCTTGCTTTCTCTCCTTAGCCTACACAGTTGATAACCTTTAACAAAATCACTGTTAAAAAATCTAAAAATTTTAGTAAAAGTACTCACTGCATTCGCCAGACTTGTATTTTTAGGTAAATGTAGTTTGTTAGATATTTATAAAGTGTTGGGGAGTCTAGTAGATGAAGATACTGGTACTGAGTTGGGAGTTTCCACCAAGGATTATTGGGGGAATTGCGCGACATGTGGCGGAGTTGTACCCGGAACTGGTAAAGCTAGGACATGAAATTCACCTGATTACAGCTGAGTTTGGTCACGCATCGATGTATGAAGTAGTTGAAGGAGTAAAGATACATCGAGTGCCAGTGGCATACAGTAACGACTTTTTCCACTGGGTAGTGAATCTCAATTTGAGTATGGGAGATCACGGTGGTAAATTGATTTTAGAAGAAGGGCCCTTTGATTTAATTCATGCCCATGATTGGTTAGTCGGAGATGCGGCGATCGCTCTCAAGCATAATTTTAAAATACCACTAATTGCCACAATTCATGCTACTGAATACGGGCGATACAACGGTATTCACACAGAAATTCAAGGTTATATAAATGGCAAAGAAACCTTGCTAGCTTACAATGCGTGGCGGATTATTGTTTGTAGCGACTATATGCGCCAAGAAGTAGAACGAGCGCTCTACAGTCCTTGGGACAAAATTGATGTCATTTATAACGGTATCCGAGCCGAAAAGAAAAAGCATCACATCGATTTTCATGCTCTGGATTTTCGCCGTCAATTTGCCGCAGACGAAGAGAAAATAGTTTATTATCTTGGTCGTATGACCTACGAAAAAGGTGTACCTATATTACTTAATGCCGCACCCAAAATCCTTTCAGAAATGGGAGGTAACGTGAAATTTGTAATCGTTGGTGGTGGCAATACCGACCATCTTAAGCGCCAAGCCTGGGATTTAGGCATTTGGCATCATTGCTATTTTACCGGTTTTCTCTCCGATGAATACTTAGATAAATTTCAAACTGTCGCAGACTGCGCAGTTTTTCCGAGTCTTTACGAACCATTTGGGATTGTAGCTTTAGAAAGCTTTGCTTCTCGCGTCCCCGTGGTAGTTTCTGATACTGGTGGTTTTCCAGAAGTAGTGCAACATACCAAAACAGGCATTGTCACTTGGGTGAACAATCCCGATTCTTTAGCTTGGGGAATTTTGGAAGTGCTGAAAAATCCAGGTTATCGTCAATGGCTGGTGGATAATGCTTATGAGGATTTAGAGCGCCGCTTTAGCTGGCCGAAACTCGCCAAGCAAACAGAGCAAGTATATCAGCAAGTTGTGCAAGAGCGATCGCAAATATCGTGGTAAATTTTAGCTCCCCGATTTCTTCAAGAAGTTGGGGATCTAAAATTTTATTTGAACTTGCATAAATCCTTAATCAACCTTTGATAAGTTTATAGCTGGTACTGCTGCAATTTCTGGAGTAGTGCAAATTTAATCTGGTTTTAGATATTACAGCATAGTTCAAGTTGGTAAGGTACACAAGCTAAATCTGTTACTCAGGTATAAAGCATGTTTTACTCCTGAATTATGCTGTATTTTTAGAATTCCGAAATCAGTAATATCATGTCCGCTTGATTGCTTATTAAACTCGAAGAACCCCACCCCGCCAAAGCTGTGCTTTGTCTCCCCTCCCCGCAGGCGGGGAGGGGTTGGGGGTGGGGTTCTTTTATTATGGGTAATTTGGCGGACATGATATAACACGAGAAAAAGCTAATTCATCAAGGATGACTATATGAAACTGCTTCCTTTGGATAAACTAGGAGCTAGAGAAGCCAACGGTATTGTTGATTTTGGACTATTTCTACCTTGGGTTTCTCAAAAGGATGGAAATCGGCTAATAATTAAAATTATCCACGAAAAAGATCAATTTCTCCAAGATATTCAACCCTTAGAATTTGAACTCAAGCATTCTATCGACTCAGAGTATGGTGATTATTGGTCAACTCAAATAGATATCAAAACTCAATCAAAACCCAGTGCCAAATCTGCATGGGGAGAACCAGGTAGATATGTTTACCGCTATTGCTTACAAAATCCCAATCGGGGAGAAATAGATTGGATTATTGACCCTTTTGCCAGAGAATTTGGTGTAGGTAAATTATCCGCTTTCACACTTGGCTATCAACAATATGAGTGGAGCCAGAAGGAAAAAACTTGGAAAACTCCAAACTTAAAAGATATTGTTCTCTACGAATTGATGATTGATGAATTCGGCGGCAATATTGATGGAACAATTGAAAAACTCGGCTACATAGCAGATTTGGGAGTTAATTGTCTCGAAATTATGCCACTTTCCAATGTAACCTTAACAGTAGATTGGGGTTTTTTACCAATTGGCTATTTTGGGGTAGATGAACGATTTGGTAACAGAAAAGATTTACAAGGTTTAATTGATGCGGCACATCAAAACAACATTGCTGTAATTGTAGATGCCGTTTATGGTCACACTGGTGATAGTTTTCCATACTCTTATGTTTACAGAAAACTAGGCTATCGTGAGAATCCTTTTATGGGAACATTTGCTAAAGATTATTTTGGCGAAAGCACAGACTATAATCGCAAGTTTACCCAAGAGTTTTTCTATACAGTCAACTATCACTGGCTAGATGTTTATCATGTCGATGGTTTTCGCTATGACTGCGTACCCAATTACTGGGATGGTTCTACAGGAGTTGGTTACGCTAACTTAATTTTTAACACTTATAAAACAGTCAAAGAAAAGAGACAAGCTGGCGAGTATTGGCAGAGATTCTTTAACAATGACACAAACGATGACACGATCAATTTGATTCAGTGTGCTGAACAATTAGAAGGACCAAAGGAGATTCTCGAACAAACTTATACCAACTCTACTTGGCAAAATGAAACTTTTGGTGCAGCTGAAAGTGTAGCTCGTGGAAATAAAGGTGATTTAGCTAATCTTGGCTTTAAACTTGGTCTAGATGGCTATCCTTCAGAGATTA
Source organism: Nostoc sp. DedSLP04 (assembly GCF_034530775.1). NCBI lineage: Bacteria > Bacillati > Cyanobacteriota > Cyanophyceae > Nostocales > Nostocaceae > Nostoc > Nostoc sp. DedSLP04. The sequence continues at coordinate 118,271 of NZ_JAVRCL010000006.1, forward strand.
CAAACAATGGTGACAAAATTGCTAAAACAGCACTGCAATATATAGAAAATCATGACCACTCCCGCTTTGTTTGTAACTTTGATACGATCGCCCGCGATAATGATTTATTAAAAGAAGGGAAGCGTGACTTGTGGTATAAAGTCCAGCCTTACCTAATTGGGATTTTCACTGGTAAAGGGATTCCGCTACTGTGGCAAGGTCAGGAATTTGGTGAAAACTATTTCCTGCCAGAACAAGGTTTTGGTAGAGTGATGTTGCTTCGACCTGTACGATGGGATTATTTTTATGACCCCATTGGTAAGAGCGTACTTTCTTTAGTACGTAAGTTGATTAAACTGCGCAGTCAGCAACCGCAGTTTACGGAAGGCGACCATTTCTTTTACAACGATTATGACCGCTATCATTCCAAAAATGTGCTGCTATTCTCACGCAAACATGGTAACAAGTTTAGCCTAGTAGCACTTAACTTTAGCGATCGCGATCAAAATGTACCCTTCTGGTTCCCCATTGCTGGCAATTATCAAGAAGAACTAAATGGTGAAAACAATTTAATCGGCGTTCCCAGCTATTCAGAATATTGGGTAACTATTCCCAGTAACTACGGAAGGATCTGGACAGTGACAACCAATACCTAATCTATTTTAGGTTCGATCTGACCAGAATTAAACGCTACAAGCAATGTAGAGATTTTTGCACAGTAACGCAGAGAATTAACGATCGCTCTGCGTTATTTTGCGTTAACAAACAGTACAAGACCTGTACGCTGGAAATTTTACCCTATCTAGTGCCACAGTTAAGCTAGTGCGCGTCTAAATTGCAGATTTTTCGTTAAGACTGTCTTAAGTCAATTGGTTATTCACAACAACTGATAAATGACTAATGACAAAGGACAAATTTCACGAATAAATAAGCAATTAAAATGCGTCACAGCCTGGCAATAATTGCAGTTTGCTCTAGAAGTTTAGTATGACAAAGGCATTCCCAAGCATAGCAAGGCGCTTGAAAAGTACAGGAATCAAGTTGTTGAAGATGGGAACCTTCCTAATAACCCGTTTTATTGCAAGCTGGAAACGCTTCTTCCTGGGTGATACTGTTGATGTTCGTCCCTCCACTCCCTCCTTTAATGTCCGTCCCTCCTTAGCGGGCCCAGTCCTGAGTTTGGGTGGGGGAGGCCCCGATGTCGATGATGCTATCCAGTGGATGATTAACCAAGTTAGGGGAGGTAGTAACTCCAGCACTAAAGTTAATGTTGTAGTTCTCCGCACTAATGGTAATCACGATTACAATCGGCTAATTTATGCCATGAAGGGCGTAAATTTTGTGGAAACTCTTCTGGTTAGGGATAGACAAGAGGCAAACAAAGCTGAGATTTATGAAAAAATCCGAAATGCTGATGTAGTTTTCTTTGCTGGCGGGGATCAATGTCAATATATCCGCAACTGGAAAGATACCAAGCTTGAAGCTGCCGTTAAGTCAGTTTACCTTAAGGGAGGTGGTATTGGTGGCACTAGTGCGGGTGCAATGATCCAAAGCGATTGTGTCTATGATGCTTGCGCTTCTTCCGAAAAAGGCATTGAAACTAGAGATGCACTCGAAGATCCCTATCGAGACATTACTTTTACTTACAATTTTTTCAATTGGAGTAATTTGAAGGGAACTATCGTAGATACACATTTTGACAGGCGGGAAAGAATGGGTCGAATTATGACTTTCATTGCCCGTCAAATTAAGGATGGTGTATCTAGCAGTGTTTTAGGTATAGCGGTTAGTGAAAGTACGTCGGTTCTTGTGGATAAAAACGGTTTGGTGAAAGTTATGGGTAGGGGTGCGGCATACTTTGTACTTGGCAATCATCTGCCAGAAGTATGCGAACCCCGAAAGCCTTTGACCTTTTCCAATTACAAAATTTGGAAAGTCCGCAGTGGCGACACCTTCAACTTAAGAAATAGACCAACTTCTGGGTACTATCTCAGGAGTGTCAAAAGGGGACGGATTGATTCAAATCCCTATTGAGTGGGAGGGCTGATTCAGCCTATTTCAAACAGGATTTGTCAAAATGGTTAGCGAGAAAATTGTAAGTAAGCTGTTACGCATTTAATTTGTATATTTACTCGTGAGAGTTGTCATTGGTCATTGGTCATTAGTCATTTGTATTTCAAAGGACAGATGACCAATTGACTTAGGACAGTCTGAATGCAAAAATGTACAATCTAGACGCGCATCAATTTAAGCGTGAGAGTTGTCATTGGTCATTTTCCTTTTTCTCTTTAACCGAACTGTATTGCCCCAACCCTTCCCCGATGCTTTGGACAGGGAAGGGTTTGCCTTAGCAAATGCAGGGTAGAGTTCTTTATTTTTGATTTATGCAAGAGGTCTAATTTTTAATTGTTATAACTCTTAATTTTTACTACATTCTAATTTTGAAAATAGCTTCCAGGAGCTTTTAGCTGACTTGTGTCAGAGAGGATTAAATAAAAGTAATTTTAGAAAATAATGTGACAGAACCTGAGCTTCGATTTTGCTCGGCTCAACCTAGCATATATAAGATTTTGAAAGTAATTTCGGGCAATATTTAGGCGCTGATAGGTTGTTCAGATTCAATTAACTGATTATTCGGTACATCAAATCTAATAGTACTAGCTGCCCAGTCTTTAAAATCAGGTGCTAGCCAGACTAGCTTACGCAGAATTTCATCATTGACCCACAATACCAAGGGAAACTGAAACTGTTTCCGAAACTCATCTCGCATGATATTGGTACTAATAATCAGTTGGTTAATTGCCACTACAGATTCTAAGCCTCGTACCATCAAAGCTTCGGGTTGAGTAGTACCAATTTCACTTGTAATAGCTGTGTATAATTTGTCATCAGTAGGGGAGAGCAAAATTTCGTGGATATCTGCTGATGAAAATTCTGTTAGCAAATTCAACACTTGCTGCTGTTTTTGAACACAGTTACAACAAGCCAATAACAGTGAAAACTGTCCGCCAGAAACCATCATCGCCCTTGCCAGTCTCTTAGTAGCTGCTGTGCTGCTAACTGTGCCGTTTTCTGAATTGGTTAAGCCGATCATGAAAAACACCCTTCTTTTGATTTTCAAGCATATTCAGTGATTCTACCCTATTAATTTTTATTCAAAAGTGTTAATTGGGTAACTTTGATGACTTTTTCTGTAATATTAAGCATTATATAACGAACAAGCAGATGGTGCATTATCTCATGTTCACAATTTAGGGAGAATGTAAAGAGAATATCAACACAAGGTCTGCAACAGGGGACATACGAAGAATTAACAATTGCATTATCACTGGATTTTCATAAATTTTTGCATCTGCTAACAATTAAGTATTTTTTAATTTATAGTAAAACAAAATACTCAGTAAAAGTCTAACAGTAAATGTTAGCAAGTGGCAAAAGTTATAGCAGTTTTCAAATGCAGCCCTACTTAAACATTAGGTTTTCCATGTCAGCCTTCTTTTGCGATCGCCCTATAACTTTGCTTCACGCTAACACCAGTTATCTACAGCAGTAAACCCCCTACAGCAAGAGTTAACTGCGTCACAATGTCTTTTCAATCAGCCATTTGGGGAGGGATATTGAGTCGGGAGTAGTAAAATAGTCTCAACACAAGATGCAGAAATCTTGTTGCATTAAAGCTAACTCATCCGTTTGATAGAACTGTAGATTGAAGATGTCGCTCCGTTAGTGGAGGACAGGGAATATTTAGCTTTCTAAGATCGATTTAGAACATCTGAACTATAACAACAAGTTTGGAATTTGCTCAATTGCTACATTTTTTGAAGTTGATAGCCAATAACAAACGTATTGTAAATAAATATTTATTTAATTTTTTGGAAACCAATTAGGAATATTTAGGAATATTACATCATGCTATTTAAAAATCGGAGGTTTGCAGGTCAAGTTTTGGCTCAAGAGTTAACCGCTTATGCTAATGACCCAGATGTTGTGGTATTAGGGCTACCAAGGGGTGGTGTACCCATTGCTTTTGAAGTTGCCAAAACCTTAAATGCTCCCTTAGATGTTTTAGTGGTACGTAAATTGGGTGTGCCCGATCGAGAAGAACTAGCGATGGGAGCGATCGCTTCTGGTGGTGTGCGGATAGTCAATAAACATATTATCAACTTGGTGAAGATATCCGATGAAGTAATTGCCAAGGTGGCACTACAAGAAGAACGGGAGTTAGAGCGGCGGGAACGGCTTTATCGCCAAAATCACCCCTTAAGAGATTTGAAAGGACGCACAGTCATTTTGGTAGATGATGGTTTAGCAACGGGTGCAACGATGTGGGCTGCTGTTGTAACTGTACGAAAACAGCAACCTGCTCAGATTGCGATCGCTGTGCCTGTGGCTGCACCCGAAACTTGCCAAGAGTTAGAAACTGAAGTTGACGAAATCGTTTGCATCTCCAGACCCAACCCTTTCCAGAGCGTTGGTCTTTGGTACGAAAGCTTTCCTCAAACGACTGATGAAGAAGTCCGCGACTTACTCGCAAAAGCGGCAAAGAACGGTGAAGCAATACCTCTTGGTATGTAGAGAAAGATTAAGTTTATGAGATAGTCTCAACTCCCGAATTGAAGTTTTAACGGGACAGAAATCAAATGGCGTGATGATAGCGGTTCGGATTAGTGATGTTGCCGATACAAAAACGTCGATCGAGTATACAAACTAGTGGTTTATCGCATTAATTTTGAGAAATAAGAGAACGAACCGCAAAGGACGCATAGACACAAAGTGGCTTCCCGAAGGGTAGAGCGCAAAGGAAGAAAAATTAAGAATCAGTTCACCCATCAGAATTAATGGAACAGACCACTAGTTGATATGGTTAAATAATGCTGAGTTCATCTGAAACAGCACCCGATGTTTCACGATTCATACTCAATAATCAATCCCCAGGAATAAATATGTCTGAGATTCAAAACAAAGTGGTAATCATCACTGGAGCCAGCAGTGGGTTAGGTGAGGCAACTGCGAAGCGACTTGCTGCTAGTGGAGCCAAACTGATGCTGGCTGCTCGACGCGAAGATCGGCTAAAAGATTTGGTTGGAGCGATCGCTAAATCAGGAGGAACTGCAACCTATCAAGTAACGGATGTAGCAGATAGCGCCCAAGTGGAAGCTTTAGCCAAGGAAACTTTGAGTACATACGGCCGGATTGACGTACTAATCAATAATGCCGGATTGATGCCGCTTTCTGCCCTCGACCAAGTAAAGGTAGACGAGTGGGAGCGGATGATCGATATCAACATTAAGGGCGTTCTTTATGGGATTGCTGCCGTGTTGCCGATTATGCGTCAGCAAAAGTCTGGTCACGTCATTAACCTATCATCAGTGGCCGGACATAAAGTGTTTCCGGGAGCGGCCGTTTACTGTGCCACCAAGTACGCAGTGCGGGCGATTTCTGAGGGGCTGCGGCTAGAGTCAAATGGTGAAATCCGTTCGACTAATATCTCACCAGGAGCCGTTGCCACTGAACTGGGTAACACGATTACCGATAGGCAAGATGCCCACACCACAAGAGTTATATTTATGCACTATTTTAGTCTTGACACGCCAGTAAGCTTTATCACCTATGCTCTCTAAATCTGCAATGGGCATGAGTAGCTGTGTAGGGAACCCAAATGCACCCAAGCATCGATTTCACCTCGGCAAAATCGGGGCAGCGCCTTCGATTGTGTCAAATAAATTGGTTCAATGCTACTAAAATCAAGTCCGACTTTTGCTTGCGATCGCACAAGCACATAATGGGCGTTTGAGCCTTTGTCAAAAGCGAGCTTTTTACCCTTTAGGTCGGCCAGCCTCTGAATCGGCGAATCTTCCGCTACTAGAATCTCTTCACCTTTGGGAGCGGTATAATTCTTCACTATACATATTTATTTTGGTATTAATAAAACGTCGATACATGACAGATATATAATTGATTAAACTTTGTTTTTGAGCAAATAAATATGAGTAATTTTGACCATTCTCAGCATCGAAAAGATTATCTTATTTTATTAGTAATTTGGGTGATAGCATTAGCTATAGATAGAGCTTGGTTTTTATTAGATAACTCAATTCCAGCCTTCGATCAAAGCGCACATTTAGCTACAGCATTACATCATTATAAAGTTTTTCAAAACTTCAATATCTTCTCAGGGAATTGGTGGTTATCTCTGTGGCAATTAACTCCAAGTTATCGCGCTCCTTTTGTATATATTTGCACTGTCCCATTTTTGATATTGTTCGGCCGTGGATATGACCAAGCAAGTTTGGTCAACTTATTGTATACTGCAATGATTATATTTTCAGTATATTATTTAGGTAATTTTTTATTTGAAAATCGAAAAATTAGCATAACTGCCAGTATATTTTGTGTATTATTTCCTATTTTAGGAATTATTAGGACAGATTATTTAATAGATTATGGGTTGACAGCAATTGTTACAGTAACTTTTACAGCCCTGACAATTTGGAAAGATAGTTATATTGGGTTTTTATCATGGGTGTTAACTATCCTATTGGGCGTTGGAATAGGTTTAATTTTGTTGGCTAAACCTACAGGTTTTATTTTTATTTTAGTTCCTAGTCTTTGGGTATTAATTAGTTTTATTAGAAAACGTAGATTTATCAAACTAATTCAAGCTTGCTTATCTTTGATAATAGCTTGGTTAATTTGTAGTTTTTGGTATGGCTTAAATTGGTTAACAATTATTACATCGGCATTAAATGCTAACCAAGTTGGAAAAAGGGAGGGCGATCCTTCTCCCACAACTATTGCTGGATGGCTATACTATCCACAAATGATCCCAGAAAGCGTTGGTTTCCCAATATTATGTGCGAGTATTGGCATTTTATTGGTTTATCTGATGAAATATAAATTTACTACTAATTCAATTTCAGCGAATCTCCATAAATCGGCTCGAATTTGGTTATTAGTTACCTTAATTAGTAGCTATATAATTTGTTCTTTGGGCACAAATAAAGACATTAGATTTATTCTGCCATGCTTTCCGATAATTAGTTTAATATTGGCGGATTTATTTAATTTAGTTGAAAATATATATTTTGATAGACTGAGATTAGCCACTTTAGTATTAAGTTGCATAGTTTTACTAAACAATTTGTTTCCATTGCCCCTAATTCAAACATGGGGTGGTAGACATTTGCCTAATAATGATGCTCAAGAATATCCTCTAGAGAAACTTATACATAAAATCACCGAAACCAATTTATATTTAAGGTCGAATTTAGGGGTAATTCCTGTTTCTACACCGCAGATAAATGAATATACTTTAAATTATTTTGGAGTATTAGCAGATTTTCGCGTATCTGGCAGAAAATTAACAACCAAATTATCTCAGATAGAGCAAGATTTACAATATTTTTGTTGGTATATTACTAGAGATAATGAACCATATAGACCTGGAGAAAGTGGAGAGACTAAAAAGAAATTAAAATTTTTAGTCGAATCTTCTCCTGATTTGAAATTACAGGGCGATTGGATATTACCTCATGGAGATAAAATGCATTTATATAACTGCAAAAATCCTCCTGTAACTGTTGAAAAAATTAATAATAGCGAGTCTGCAATTAGTCTAGAAAAAGTTGCGATTTCTCAGCAATTAATTTTAGATAAAAACAACCCTGTAAACTATGAGATAACAGGTTCATGGAATGATTTGCAAAATGGTATATTACTGCTAAAATGGCAAAATGGCCAATCATCCTGGTATCACGATCATGCCATTGGTTTAGGTAATTTATACTGTGGGATCAAATGTCATCCTGAAGGAACTTTCCGGGTGAAAGAAGCTTTAGCTACATTTATTCCGAAAACACTACCACTAGGAAAATATCAGCTATCAGCACTATATTTAGATAGAAGAAACAACAAAACCACAACTTTAAATTTTCCAGATATTACTGTAAATGTGACAGATGTAAGAACAGTAGAAAAATCGCCAGCTTTAGATTTAGTTACCCGAACTTCACAACTAGCACAAGAGTTACAACAGGGTAAATTAAATAATATCTTTGTGCAGATAGGTCATTTCAATCAATACGATCCCACTCAGGATTATTTAAAACAAATTGATTTCGCGGCTAATTATTATCTGCAAGCAGAGCCAAATAATTTAAATTGGCGTTACACTTTAGTCTTATCACAACTTTTACAGCGCCAAGTCCCAGAATTAATCCAAAATTTAAAAGAATTAACTAAATATGATGCTCAAAATCCTTACACATGGATTTATTTAGCTTTTGTTTATTTATATAATTTTCAACCTACACAAGCTGAACCAAAATTAGCGATCGCAGAACAATTAAAACCAGATATACCAGAATTAAAAACTTTAAAAACTGTAACAAATATTATGAAATTTTTGCCACTACAATGGTTTGCTACCAAGGAATAAAAGAAATTCAGATAAAAAGCATTATTGGGATGCAAGTAGCTGTAGTTAAAAATTGACTATTATCAAGACATATAAATAACTTTAGTTACTGATTGTAAAAATATAAATAAATATTTACAATAAAACAAAAAAAGTAAAATAATGTCAACGAATTTGATAGAAAAAACATATTAAATCTGTCCAAAAGTAGAGATAATTTTTAGAAGACGAAAACAATACAAACCATTTACTTGGATAAGGTTTGATGTCGAGAAACTGTTCCAACTTCAGGGGAGAATTCAGCACGTGAAGGCTCCGGTGTTATAAACCTGAAGAGTAAATAAAAGGGACTGGGTATGGAAAAGAGGCATCGGGGCAGGGTGCAAAAGGGAAAATTCTCCCTTGCTCCCTGCTCCCTTGCTTCTTCCCCAGTTCCCCATACATAGAGAAAAAGTTAAGCGCGAGGACGTAGATTTAGTATGGCTAATAGCAGTGCAATCACCGCAGCACGACACTTGAGTGAAAAGTTACCTTCACCGCTCAAACGTTTAGCAGATTTGGCTTATAACTACTGGTGGAGTTGGAGCGGCGATCGCATCTCCCTATTCCAAAGCATCGATCCCCAAGAATGGGAACGCTGTGGGCATAATCCAGTCGCAATTTTAGAGTCGGCAACTTATGAGCGTTTGACGCAATTAGCAGAAGACCCATTTTATCTAAAGCAGATATCCGCCCTCGCACGTGAGTTTGACCAATACATCAACCAGCAAGATACTTGGGTTAGTCGAGTTGCACCGCAAGTATCCAGAGAGCATCCTATTGCTTACTTTTGCGCCGAATTTGGCATCCATGAATCTCTACCCGTCTACTCTGGCGGCTTAGGAATTCTCGCCGGGGATCACTTGAAATCATCATCAGATTTGGGTGTGCCGTTGGTTGGTGTTGGCTTGTTGTACCGCCAAGGTTATTTTCGGCAACGCTTGAACCGCCAAGGTTGGCAAGAAGATTATTATATTGACAACCCCTTTGACCACATGCCCTTGGAGTTAATTAAAAATGAGCAAGGGGAATCGGTGACTATCGAGTTACAAGTTCGCCAACGGGTTGTAAAAGTGCAAATCTGGCGAGTGCAAGTTGGGCGAGTCACCTTATATTTATTAGATAGCGATCGCCACGATAACGATCCCATTGACCGTTGGTTGACGGGACACTTATACGGCGGTAACTTGGAAACCCGCATCGCCCAAGAAGTCGTTTTGGGAATTGGTGGTGTTCGCGCCCTACACGCCTTGGGAATTGAACCTTCTGTCTATCACCTCAACGAAGGACACGCTGCATTCTGCACCTTAGAAGTTGCGCGGGTAGAAATTGAACGGACTGGTAAATCTTTCTACGACATCGAAGCCAAGGTGCGCAACAGTTGCGTATTCACCACCCATACCCCCGTTCCCGCCGGTCATGATGTCTTCTCACCCGATTTAATCGACTCCTTCTTTGCCAGCTATTGGCCGCAATTGCGACTTTCGCGCGAACAATTTTTGTCGCTGGGTGCAAGGCGATTGGGCGATCCTTGGGAACCCTTTGGGATGACCGTTTTAGCATTGCGGATGTCTCGTGCTTGTAATGGCGTGAGTGAATTGCACGGTCAAGTTTCCCGTAAAATGTGGACAGTTCTCTATCCACAGCGATCCGAAGATAAAGTACCAATTGGTTACATTACCAATGGCGTTCATGCACCCACTTGGACTGCACCCTTGTTAGGTGACTTATACGAGGAATATTTGGGAGAAGACTGGAAAAATCGCGCCGTCGATCCCAAGATGTGGGCTAAAGTTGACGAGATTCCCGATGAGGAATTGTGGTCGCGGCATCTCATTCTTAAAGAAAGATTGATTGCCTTCACCCGTTATAAGGTAAAGAAATCACGGGAGTTGCGTGGCGAAAATCATCAACTCATTCAAGCAACCGAAAAATTACTCGATCCCAATGTCTTGACCATTGGATTTGCCAGACGCTTCAGCCCTTATAAACGCGGCGATCTGATTTTGCGCGATGCCGAACGCGCACTGAAGATTTTTGGTAATGCTCAACGTCCAGTACAAATTATCTTTGCAGGTAAAGCCCACCCAGCCGATGAAGAAGGTAAGCGGATTATCCAACGCTTAATGGAGTGGTGTCACAATTCTGGGATTATCAACCGAGTTGCCTTTATTGAAGATTACGACATTTACACTGGTCAAAAATTGGTGCAAGGCGTGGATGTTTGGTTAAATAATCCCCGTCGTCCTTTGGAAGCGTCTGGTACGAGTGGGCAAAAAGTCTGTTTTAACGGCGGTCTGAATTGCAGCGTTTTGGATGGCTGGTGGTGCGAAGGCTACCAAACAGGGCCCGATGGTAAAGGAATTAACGGTTGGGCAATTGGTGAAGATGCTCATACTAGCGATCAAGAATTGCAAGATGGGATTGATTCGCGATCGCTTTATCAGCTGTTAGAAGAAGAAATCGTTCCTCTATACTATGACCAAGATGCCCAAGGCATTCCCCACCGTTGGGTGCAAATGATGAAAACGTCCATTAAGACGAATGCGCCGTTATTCAACACCGACAGAATGATTGCCGACTACGTTTCACAGGTGTATGTTCCAGAGATTTCTAAGAGTGTGGAACCGATTTTAGCTAAAGTACTGCTTTAGAGCATTTTTACTTTCCTGGTTAAATAGGGGGCGGGTTTTCTGCCCCTTTTTTTGCTCTTATATCATGTCCGCTTGATTGCTTATTAAACCCGAAGAACCCCACCCCGCCAAAGCTGCACTTTGTCTCCCCTCCCGAAAAGCGGGGAGGGGTTGGGGGTGGGGTGTAATGACTGTGGTTAGTATAACTAATTATGCGGACATGATATTAGTATCGCTTGCGATAAGATCGAGAATAAATTCATGCTGTGTTTATGGCAACCCAACTCAGCCAAGCCAAATCACCAACAGAACTGGTAATCTCTTGGGAAGCCTTACCCAAAGATTTTCAACTAGAGGATGAACCAGTGGAGAATACCGGTCAGCCACTTTTAGCTGGTGCTTTGCGTGAAAGCCTAGAAATCAGTGGATTCATCCAACCCCAGATGTTGATAGCTTCAAACTTTGGTCTTTGTGCGACAGTCAACGAGCAATTTATTGCCAAAGCACCAGATTGGGTTTATGTGCCGTCGGTTAATGAAATGGTGGCTAACCGCAAAAGTTATACACCCAATTTAGAAGGAGATATTCCGGCGATCGCTATTGAATTTTTATCCGATACTGAAGGTGGAGAATATTCAGTCAAGCGAACTTATCCACCAGGAAAATGGTTTTTCTACGAGCAAATTTTGCAGATTCCCATCTACGTGATTTTTGAACCTTATGGCGGTTTATTAGAATATTATCAACTGGAAAATAAGCGCTATGAGTTAAAGCAACCCGACGAAAATGGTCGTCATTGGATTGATGTAATGGGCTTATTTTTAGGAACTTGGCAAGGAACAAAAGAAGGTCGCACTGGTTATTGGTTGCGCTGGTGGGATCGAGATGGTAATTTGCTACTGTGGGCTGTAGAACAGATTGAACAAGAACGCCAACGCGCCGAACAAGAACGTCAACGCGCCGAACAAGAACGTCAGCAAAAAGAACGACTGATTGCTTACTTACAATCTCAAGGTATTGACCCGAATAACTTACCCCCGTTTGAGTAGAGACAATTTTAAAGTCCCTCTCCCAAACTTGGGAGAGGGATTTAGGGTGAGGGCTTTTTATTCATGCAAAAAGTCTAATCATCCAATTTTGCAAAACTAGTTTGCTATATCAATGCTGAATCATGACTGAGAGACAAGATCCCTGACTTCTTTAAAAATTCGGAAATCTGCGGCTGATAAATCGAATAGGATTATTACAGAAATCCTAAATCATTTGATGAATTAATACTCATTACTCTGGAAATATCTTTTTTAGTTGAGAAATAATATCAAAGTTGCTGATTTTCCAATCTTCCCATGCATTTTGAATAGCTTCTTTTTGTTCTTGAGTTAACTGCCAAGAAAGTGGAGGATTAATTTTACCACGAGGAAATTTAATAGGAATATGCATAATTTCTATTCCTTTCTGACAAGATTTATCTTTTAAAAATTGCTGCACTTTTTCCGGCTCATCATGCTTGTAGCCACATTTATACTTGTCTGTCAAAAGTTCTATATTTAATGTATTGCCTTCGTTCTGTGTATCACTACGAACATTTAATAAAGCGAGCAATGAACCAATAACTTCCATCTGCCATCCCGGAGCGCCTTTTTCTTTTTGGGGATTCTCATCATCAGGAAAAGCATTTATTTGGATTAAAACAACTTTTTTAATTTGGGAAGATTGCTCAGATTCTAATAGTTGATTCAGTAAATCTATGGTAGTACCAATACCAAAGTTGTCGAAGTAACCACCATCACCTATATGATAATTCCATCTAGTGTCTTGACTAGGACGGCACACAGGAGATACATAAGGAAAAGTGGCAGATAATCTAGCGGCTGTCGTCACATCAATATCATATTCTGGATAAAGGGTATTAAAATCTATAGATTTGTAATCCTTATGCGGACTAAAAGTCATTGGACTAACTAAAAAACGTCGTCCATCTTCAACTAAAGTTGCATTAAAAATAGGAATAGGAATAATTCCTTGGTCAATTTTTTTGCTCCAGCTACCTAAAGTTGCATCAGGATTTTTCATTTCCCCTTTCCAATCTATTTCGATAGCAGTACCACGGTCTTGTTCAGTTGTAGTATCTTTCTCTTTCTCTTTTGGTAAGACAAAAGGTAAACCAATAAAACGAAGTAAATCTGGATAAGCGAATCCCCAACCTGTAGCATCCAAACTATCTTCTGTAGCGCTTTTAAAAATCTGTTTTAATTGATTTTCTTCTGGATAACCCTGTTCTCCAAATCTATCCAAATAAAACATTGTACCGACAGAACCACCAGAAACTGAGCTTATCCAACCAATAGCTTTGGTAAATTTAGATCCAAGTTCTTGCTGTAAACCAGTCAAAACTTTAGCTGTCCATCCAGATGCTTGAATACCTCCACCACTAGCACAAACTACTACTAAAGTTTTATCTTCAGTTTGTTGATTTTTCAGACGTTGAGAGATAACGTCAATCCACTTTTCTTTTGTTGGTTTTAGCCAGTTATTTTTTGAGTATATTTTATAAAAATGGTCTACCTGAAAAATAGCATAAGAAACAGATGAAATTGCTAAAAATAATAGCAATGTGGGAATGCGAGACACATCAACAAAGTAAGAAATTCCTCCTATCCACACTACAATAACTGATAAAATGAGAGTAATATAAAAAAGAGCAGGAGCTTCAAATCTCCCTTTTTTTTGGCGAGGTTTCAAGATAAAATAACCTAAGCCATAAACAATTAGTAGAAAAAGTGAAAATACTGTTATTGCAGCAATTCCATAAGATAAATCACCATTGGCATCTACATAACCCCTTTGTATTCTTTCTGGTAAAAAAGAAATTATTTTTAATAAAGCCTGTATTAAAAACTGATTATGTTCAAAAAAATGCTTGTTAAAGTAATTGGTTATTAGCAATAAAGCTCCTGCAATAATGCCAAATATAATTCCCCAACCTTCCCAGCAACGATCTGCTTCTTGTATTTCTTTTTTAGAAAGCTGAGTCGCCTTTATAGCAATTGGAAGACTTAAAATAATAGCGATTAAATATTGGAGAAATACTGGAATTACTTGCTGTTGAGGTACATCAAAACGAAGATGGGAATTATACAAGATGATATCGAAAACTTGTATTGTAGACAGTCCTGCTAAAACTGCACCTCCAATAACCAAAATCAATTGATTATTAGCGCGAAGTACAAATAAGTTTTTCAACATCGCTGATAAACCAGGATTCACTGAAATTGTTGGCAAGAATAACAGCAATAAACCAACAATTATAGGTACTCGCAAAAAGAAAATATATTGCAGTACACTGTAGAAGTGTTGCAGCATTAAACCGAGGAATGCCAGTCCCAACCACAAGACAATACCGTTAAAAACCTGTTGTCTTTTGTTCATAACAAATCTCTGTAAATATACAAAAATTTAATTTTTTTTGTTCATATTGGCTTATATCTTGCACTCAGCTTTCAGATAAATGAAGATTGAAGAATAATTCAGGAGTCACAATTTAGGAGTGGAGCCGGAGACGCTCCACCTTTGCTCATTCCGGTGAGAATGAAGACGCTTGTGGACTCGCTCTAAAAGCAAGATATAAGCCAATAAAGTTTGATACACAAGAAGATATCAAAATTCCGCAAAAGTGATTATGAAGTTATATTTATACCAATTCTCTAAAATATGGCAATAGATTTAAACCCCGAAACCCAGATCCTAGCTGACTTTCTTAATTACGAATTGGTATTAGTTAAGTATTAAGAAGTACTAAATATGTATTGATACCAAAGTCTAAAAAATATAAAACATAAGTAGATTTTATCACCCAAATAAATAATGCAGGTTGGAGCGGTTATACTTTTAGGCTAATTGATAAGTATGGGTTAATTGCCTGGATTCGTTCACGAAATATATAGCTTTCCAGGCTTTTACCTGATTTTAATCTTCAAGCATTTCCAACAATTGCGTCTCGCTTAACTGTGTAATTCCCAAGGAAATTGCTTTCTCTAACTTGGAACCGGCATCTTCTCCTAACACTAAATAATCGGTTTTTTTACTCACTGAATCAGTTACTTTTCCCCCAGCTTTTTGAATCAAAGCCTTCGCTTCATCTCGCTTCAAGGTTGGCAATGTACCTGTAATTACAAAAGTTTTACCTGCAAATTTTTGATTACCATCCCCAAGTATTTTTGTTTCCTGGGTGGCAGCTAATTGCAATCCTTCTGCTTGTAAGCGTTCTATCAACCTTTGGTTAGCATCAATCCGAAACCACTGATACACAGATTGGGCAATTTCAGCACCAATACCATAAATGCCTTCAATATCTGATTGCTTTGCTGCCGCTAACTGCTCTACAGTAAAATATTTCTGAGTCAACAATTGAGCATTGACACTGCCAACATGACGGATGCCTAAACCATACAATACCCTTGACCAAGGTTGATTTTTTGACTGCGCGATCGCATCCACTAATTTCTCTGCCGACTTTTTCCCCATCCTTTCTAATTCACATAATTTCTCTGCTGTCAACTCATATAAATCGGCAACACAATCCACTAAACCTTTATCAACGAGTTGATACACTAGCTTTTCGCCCATACCTTTAATATCCAAGGCATCACGACTTACCCAATGTTCAATGGAACCTTTAAGAATCGCCGCACAGGAAGCATTGACGCATCGAGTCACCGCCTCACCTGATTCTCGCACCACCAATTGGCCGCAGACTGGACAATGGGTGGGCATAAGGAAGGGTTCGGTGTCAGCGGGACGGAGTTCTTTGATTACCCTCAGCACTTCTGGAATGATTTCCCCAGCTTTGCGGACAATCACAGTATCGCCAATGCGGATATCTAATTGAGCAATGCGATCGCTATTATGTAAAGTGGCGCGGGAAACTGTTGTTCCCGCCAGTTGCACTGGGCGCATCTCTGCTAATGGCGTTAACGCCCCCGTTCTACCAACATTTACAGCAATATTTTCCACACGCGTAGGTGCTTCTTCGGCTGGATACTTTAAGGCTACTGCCCACCGGGGGAATTTCTGCGTAAATCCTAGCTGTTCCTGAAGTTTAAAAGAATTCAGCTTTACTACTACCCCATCAGTCATGTAAGGTAAATTCAGCCGTTCCGTATCCCAGTATTCGTAATATTTTGCCACTTCTGCGATCGAAGCACAGAGTTTGTGTTTGGGGTTGACTCGAAAACCCATCTTTTCCAACAACTCCAACGCTTCCCATTGGGTATTAGCAATACTGGTGTCATCCCTACCAGGAATGTGCAAGGTGTAGCCAAAGAAATCTAAGCGCCGTTTAGCCACAATGCGGGAATCTAGTTGCCTGAGTGTACCAGCTGCGGCATTGCGGGGATTGGCAAATAATTGCTCGCTGGCTTTTTGCCTTTCTTCGTTGATTTGTTTAAATACTTCCAACGGCAAAAACGCCTCGCCTCGCACTTCCACTCTTTCGAGAATTTCTAACCCTTCAAAATTCAAACGTAAGGGAATTGAGCGAATTGTCCGTACATTTTGGGTAATATCTTCACCCGTTACCCCATCACCCCTAGTTGTCCCTCTAACTAGAATGCCATTTTGGTAAGTTAGAGCCAAAGCAGAACCATCAATTTTAAGTTCAGTGACATATTCCACTGCATCTATTTTCGGTACTTGTCGCCGCCAACGCTGATCCCATGCTTGCAACTCATCAATATTGAATGCATTCTCCAGACTATACAAGGGGATATTGTGCCGCACCGAGGTAAACTGCGTTGCCGGTCTCTCACCCACGCGCTGAGTCGGACTATCGGGTGCTGTCAATTCTGGATATTGAGTTTCGAGTTGTTGCAATTCTCGATATAGCTGGTCATAGACTGCATCCTCCATGATTGGAGCATCTAGGACGTAATAAGCATAGCTGGCTTGTTGCAATAACTGGCGCAATTCTTCTGTGCGCTTTACTTCAGGCTTAATCTGTGTCATAAAATTATAAAATATCTAAGACAAGGCTAACAAATCATACATTTGTACTATACAAAATTTTGGCTTTTGAGCCATATCCCCCGCTACCTAATACTTGCATAGGGCGATCGCATCGCAAACTTCAGTAGGAAGCTTCCCCTGAGTACTAAGTATAATTCCACAGGTAAATAATTGAGAGCGATCGCGAGTTAATAAATCGCTATATAAAAGAATGTAGAGCCGTAGCATTGCTCACAGGTGTCAACTTAAGCTGAAAGCCTTTTCAAATCTCGTTTCCAGCCTCTGGGCTGAAAATGCACTTCAATTGCGGCTCTGCCTCTAATATCATGTCCGGTTAATTAGTTATAATTTCCGTCATCTATGCAGAAACCGGAAAACCCTCTTTCCCCCTGCCCCCTGCCCCCTGCGTTCTTAATGATAAGTCTTTCACCGGACATGATATAAGACAGCATTCCCAGTCTGAGCAGGGGAACGAGACAACGAGACAACGAGACAATACATAAAAGCTGGTTTTAGGCAGGCTTTCACGTTAAGTTGACACTTATGAGCAATGCTACGGCTCTACAAAGGTAATAACGCATATTTAATTTCACCAGAGTCTATTAGAGGATGTCTGAAAACTTTTTAGTGTTGTATTCGAGACTTGTAGATCCCCCTAAATCCCCCTTAAAAAGGGGGACTTTTAGAAGTTTTCCCCACTTTTCAAGGGGGGCTAGGGGGGATCGGACGAAATATTTAATACTTCTCAGACATCCTCTTAGAGAACTGAGTTGAGTAGCTGTGAATAAGCGAAATTATCTTTAGGATGGGGCATCGCCCCACCCCAAATTGTTATCCAATTACCTCAGCAGTCTTCTTCTTATCCAACTTGAGAATCAACACGCCCAAAGGTGGTAAACATAAATCCAGTGAATAAGGATGACTGTGCAAAGACCACTCATCCGTCCATTTGCCACCCAAGTTGCCCATATTGCTGCCGCCATACTGACGTGCATCACTATTGAACAACTCAGTATAAAATCCCTTTTGCGGTACACCGATGCGGTAGTGAGAATGGGGTTGTGGTGTAAAATTGCAAACCACGATCGCAAAATCATCAGAATCCTTGTCACGACGCATGAAGGCAACTACACTATGGCGGTTATCGCTACAGTCAATCCACTCAAACCCCGGTTGGGCAAAATCCTGGGTGTACAAAACTGGTTCAGAACGGTAAAGATAATTCAAATCGTGGAAAAACGTTTTTAACTGTTGGTGGGCTTCATGCTGCAATAAATGCCACTCCAAATCTGTCCAATCATTCCACTCACTCCACTGCCCAAACTCCATGCTCATAAACATGGTTTTCTTGCCTGGGTGAGCAAACATATAGGTAAATAAACAACGCACACTAGCTAACTTTTGCCATGTATCTCCCGGTATTTTACCGATGATATTGCTCTTGCCATGCACGACTTCATCGTGAGACAGGGCTAGCATAAAGTTTTCGCTGTGGTTGTACCACATACTAAAGGTGATATTGTTTTGGTGGAACTGGCGGAACCAGGGGTCCATGCTGAAGTAATCCAGCATATCGTGCATCCAGCCCATATCCCACTTCAAGTTAAAACCCAGTCCGCCTGTATAGGTAGGCCAAGATACCATTGGCCAAGAAGTGGATTCTTCAGCAATTGAGAGAACACCGGGGAAATAGCTAAAGATAATGTTATTTACCTGACGTAGAAAATCTGCTGCTTCTAGGTTTTCTCTGCCACCGTACTGATTGGGCAGCCATTCTCCTGGTTCGCGGCAATAGTCGTTATAGAGCATCGAGGCAACAGCATCGACACGAACCCCGTCAATGTGGTACTTGTCAAACCAGAAGAGAGCATTTGCTGCTAAGAAATTACTAACTTCATGGCGACCGTAATTGAACACCAAAGTACCCCATCCTTTATGTTCGCCTTTGCGGGGGTCAGCGTGTTCGTACAGGTGGCTACCATCAAAGAAAGCTAAACCATGTCCATCTTTGGGGAAGTGACCAGGAACCCAATCTACAATTACCCCTATATCATTTTCGTGACATTTGTCAATAAAATACATCAAATCTTCGGGTCTGCCAAAACGCGAGGTAGGGGCATAGTAACCAGTTACTTGATAACCCCAAGAACCATCAAAGGGATGCTCCGCAATGGGCAGCATTTCTATGTGGGTGTATCCTAATTCTTTGACATAAGGAATGAGTCGGTCAGCTAGTTCTCGGTAGGTAAGGAAGCGTGCGCCCGGCTTTAGTCCAGAAACGACGACTACTGGTTCAGTTTCACCATTGGGAAGTTTAGCTGGTTCTGCACTCGAAGCGTGTAACCAAGAGCCTAAATGCACTTCGTAAACTGAAACTGGCTGAGTTAGGGGGTCAGTGTGACGCCGCTTTTCCATCCAGTTTTCATCACTCCAACTGTAAGCATCTAAATCAGTGACAATGGATGCCGTTTTCGGGCGAACTTCTTGCTGGAAACCGTAGGGATCGGATTTTTCGTAAATGTGTCCTTCAAAATTTTTGATTTCATATTTGTAATGCTCTCCCACACCGATTTCAGGAATAAATAATTCCCAAATTCCAGTGCGGCCTTTACGCATCTGATGTTTACGCCCATCCCAGAGGTTGAAATCTCCTAATAATGAAACATTACGAGCGTTAGGTGCCCAAACAGCAAAATAAACACCTTTAACGCCGCCTATTTCCGTAGGGTGCGCTCCCAGTTTTTCATATATCCGGTGATGGTTGCCTTCACTAAACAAATGCAAGTCAAAGTCTGTCAAGTTGGGAGAACGGAAAGCGTAAGGGTCATAGATGACACGCTCATGTTCTCCTTCTTTAATCCGTAACTGGTAGTTTGCCAGTTCTGGAGTGTCAATCGTGCATTCAAAAAAGTGGGGATGATGCACTGTTTGCATTGGGTATTCTTTACGTTGTTCAGGAAGAACGACCCATGCTGCACTTGCATTTGGTAGGTAGGCCCGTACAGCCCAGACAGTTTTGCCGTCTTGCTCTATAGGATGAGAACCTAGTATTTCAAAGGGATCGTTATGCTGATTCCAAACGATGCTGTTAACCTGTTCAGGGGCGATCGTGGTCATGGACATGAAGCTACCTAAGTGAAATAACGTGATTGACTAAATCTACTTTTTTAATATCTATATATATTCTTTACATTTATTTGCAATTTTGTCGCCACCGTTATCCTACATCATAATAGGGCATTGGGCATGGGGCATTGGGCATTGGATAAATGACTAATGACTAATGACGAATTTATCAAAAATTTAAAAATGGGAAAAACTGGAGTAACGTTTTACGTATACGAAGCAAGAAAATCTGTTCCCGAATTTTGGGGTCTAATTTTGGGGGCGGGGCAAGTTGGAGCTGCGCTTGTAATTGAATATATTCGGCAGCTGTTAGGGATTTTCCATCAATAGGCGATCGCGCTTCTATAATAATCTTTGTCCGTAATATTTCTTCTGGGGTATCCTCTGGTGGCGGTAATGCTATTACTGCCGATCTCCAATAGTTACTTAAAAAAATCAAAGTAGCACTAATTACTATTAAGCTCAGTAATTTTATAGATTTTCTCGTTTTAACTCTCCTCATCTCCTGAACTACGTTCGCAACGCAGGATGAAAATCTGTTTTTTTCATACCCAAATTTTCCCAATAAAAATCTGGCAATATCAAGGGAGATTTCCAAGTCTTTCTGATCCGGAATAGACTACAGGAATGCTCAAGAGCAATTGCCAGCGATCGCGATAAATTATTTTACCCTCTCACAACTCAGTAGTATAAGTAATTTAAAATGCCAAATGAATAGCTTAGATTAACTCAACTCCCTTGGACTGAGAACAAGGTTTGAGCGGGCGGGACTTTCACAAGGACACTTGGTAGAGGACATAACCCTCTTTACCATACTTAAGTGCTGAGTGCTGAGTGCTGAGTTTTGAAGTTGAGTACTCAGTACTTTCGCAGTATAGCAAAAGCCCCGCCCCTCTCTGCGAGACGCTGCGCGAACGTGGGCGGTCTTTTAACTCAGCACTCGGAACTAGAAACTCAGCACTCAGCACTCAGTATCCTTTATTTCCTGCCCTACTTAGTTGATATTTGAGCAAACTCTCGGCTCTGATAAACCAGCATAAAAATGAGGTTTTCTCGTGAACCCAATTAATTCGAGTGATACTTCGAGCTATGTAGTGAGGAATGCTGTCACTAAGTAGTTCTGGGCGCGATTTAAACTAAAGTTTAAGATGCCTTATTTAGGTTTAGCGGGAGTAGTCGCTCCAGGAGTCGCTGCGGGAGTCGCTGCGGGGGTAGCGGCAGGAGTAGTCTTAACAGCAGGTGCATCAGTTGGTTCACCTGTAGCGGCTGGAGTAGCAGTACCAGCACCATCACCACCACCACCTTCACAGGCCCCAAGAATTGCAGCCAGACTTAACATTAAAGCAAAACCAAAGATTTTTGTTTTCATAACTCCTCTTTCACCAATTGTGGCTAGAATAATTTTTCGCCTGTTGAATACGATACCGTATTTATTGCTTTTTTTAAATTCTGCGAGATTACATACTTAAAAAAAACAATCCTTTGGGGTATTGTTTTTGGAATTACGTATCCTGATTAGTTTCTCTTAACTCAGGAGCAAAACGAAAAATACCAACTTATTTAGCAAACGGAGCTATGATAGCAAAAAATTTTATTTTTTTCACAGAGTATTGCATCTGGCTACCTGAGGTTGCCATACTTTAGGTGCGATACCTAAAAGGTAAGCTGTCCAGTTTCTAATCGCTAATTGCAAACATTGCATATCTAGGGGATGCAAACATTGATACAGCTACCTATCAGAAAAGTTAAAAGGGTATAGTCTGTGATGTGTGCTGGTTGTACAGAAGGTAATTTAAACCTTAGCAAAACAGACAATCAATCTAAAAGTGCAGTATTTTCCATCTAAAAAATTTAAAAATTTATGGTAGTTGCTCGTAAATCTACTGTTTCTACAAGGGGTAATTGGTTCCGGCGAGATTCTATCCTTTCTTTAGGAAGGCGACGTTCTGCGCCTATGGAGTCAGCAGCAGGGAGTGCTTCTATACCAGTATCGTCTTCAAGACAACAGCGTTCCTCGAAAAATTTAGCGGTTTCTCCCACAAATAAGGCAGTTATAGCTAAATCGGTGAAAGAATTGGGTAGACAACAATTACCAAATCTCAATGAACAGTTGAATGCGAAGCAAAAGAGTCCGGAGGAAGGTTTTCTTGGGCTTCCCACAATGCCTAATTCTGGAGCTGCACCTTTGTGGTTGCTGCGCTTGTATACTTTTCATCGTTATTCGTCAGTTGTGGCGTTCTTGTTAGTAGCATCGACACTTGCTGTTTATGGTTGGACAGTCTATTCTCAAGAGCTTTGGGGTCAGTCATATCGCAGACTGCAAAGCCTCCAACGTCATGAACGGCTGCTAACGACAACCAACGCGACGCTGAAAAATAAAATGGCTAATGAAGCAGAACAACCAACAGCAGGGCTGGTATCACCAACTCCTGAAGGGATGATTTTCTTGCCTCCTGCATCTGGGAGTCCTAAATCAGCATCGCCTAACACAACGCCAAATTCTGAAACCCAACCGCAAACACTCTCGCCACTGGGATACTAATCTCTAAGAGTCATTTGTCATTTGTCATTAGTCATTAGGACTGAGACTTCTGGTTAATCACAAAAGGCAACAGACAAAGACAAAGGACGAACCCAATGCAGAAGTCACCAAGCAAAACAAAATTCAGAAAGTTTCGGAATCCAAAATTTACAGGGCGACACAAGGGTGATAAACGAGGGCTTTTGGGAAAATTAGCCTCTAATATGCAAGACCAAACATCCAACACTAAGTCGCGACTGTTCATCGTCTGGGGCGTATTAATGGCATCAGGGTTGGGGTTGGCTATTAACTTGTATAATCTACAAATTGTCAAGGGGCCAAAGTTAACTGAGTATGCACGCAATCAGCAAATGGTGAATGTGCGACCTTTTATGCCCCGTCGCCCAGTGGTAGATCGCAATAGCGATCTGTTGGCTATTGACCGCCCTGTATATACTTTGTATGCTCATCCCAAGCTGTTTGATAAGTCTAATGAAGATATGGCAGAGCGACTTGCCCCAATTTTGGCAAAAGACACTGCTGAATTGGTGAAAACTTTTCAAAGCAAAAGAAGCGGAATTATACTTGCGCCAGCCTTACCAGAAGAAATTATCGATCGCGTCATTTCTTTGCGCTTAAATGGCTTGGAGTGGGCTCAAAAATACTCCCGATATTATCCGCCAGACGATTTGGTTGCTGATGTGGTGGGCTACGTGGACATTGACCGTCGCGGTCAAGCTGGTGTGGAATACTCTCAAGAGAAGTTGCTAGAACGTCCTGTGCAAACGGTGCGGCTCAGTCGGTCGGGAAATGGAACCTTGATGCCAGACCGGGCGCCCGAAGGTTTTTTGCATTTTGACGATTTGCGATTACAACTGACTATCGATAGCCGTCTGCAACGAATTGCTCGGATTGCGCTCAAACAACAGATGCAGAAATTTGCCGCCAAACGTGGAGCGGTAATTGTCATGGATGCATTGGATGGTTCCTTACTCGCCCTGGTTTCTCAGCCTACTTATAATCCTAATGAATATGCTAAATCTGATATTTCACTATTTAAAAATTGGACAGTAGCGGATCTTTATGAACCGGGATCGACTTTTAAGCCTTTGAATGTGGCGATCGCTCTGGAAAATGGCATCATCAAACCAGATGATATGTTTAATGACTCCGGTTCGATTCGAGTCGCTAATTACACCATCAAAAATGCGATGAATAATGGTAATGGGCGAATCAGCATCGCTCAGATTTTGCAATATTCTAGCAATATTGGCATGGTGCAAATTATCCAACGTTTAAAGCCTTCAATTTACTACAACTGGTTAGAACGCTTAGGGCTAGGACAAAAAGTTGATACAGATTTGCCTTTTGAAGTCGGCGGAAGGCTCAAAAGTCAAGAAGAATTTATCGCTTCGCCAATTGAACCAGCTACTACTTCCTTTGGACAAGGCTTTTCTATGACACCCTTACAGCTAGTGCAAATGCACGGTGCTTTAGCTAATGGCGGTAAGTTAGTTACACCCCATGTAGTTCGCGGGTTGATTGATAGCAAAGGGCAGATGCATGATTCACCCACTCACACTATCCCCCGGCAAATTTTCTCAACCGCAACAACTCAAAAGGTTGTGGAAATGATGGAAACTGTTGTTACTCAAGGCAGCGGTAAGCCGGCACAAATTCCGGGATATCGCATTGCTGGTAAAACTGGTACAGCCCAAAAAGCTAGTCCCAATGGCGGATACATCAAGGGTGCGAGAATGACCAGTTTCGTGGCTATTTTACCCGTGGAATCTCCTCGCTATGTAGTGTTTGCACTGGTGGATGAGCCAAAAGGAGAAAGTGCTTATGGTTCTACTGTCGCCGCGCCAATTGTGAAGTCGGTAATCGAAGCACTGATTCCTCTTGAGCAGATTCCGCCCAGTAAGACAATCGAGCAACGGACGCAAGTACCGTAGGGTTGGGGTGCAAGGAGGCAGGAGGCAGGAGGCAGGAGCAGGGGGGCAGGGGAGCAGAGGGGCAGGGGAAGCAAGGGGACAAGGGGACAAGGGGACAAGGTGACAAGGTGACAAAAGTTTAGAACTTACAACAACTCTTTCCCCTTGTCCCCAATTCTCCTTGTCTCCAAGTCCTCTTTCCAATTCCCAATGCCCAATGCCCCAAAACTTAATCTTTCTCTATAACCAGGGAAAGAGGTACAGAAAGCTACTGGTGTGGAAACCTAGATATTAGAGGTGAAAGTAATTTATCACTTTTCTAAAGCTACCGAAGATTTCATGCAAAGCAATTTACTTATATTTCCTAATGCTGGGGCTACGAAAAATAGCACCCCAACTGAAGAAAAAACAATTACCAAGTACGACCGTGCTGAGAAGCAATTTATAGAACTGCTAGCAATGGAGGATTTGGATCGTCAACTGGATGCAAAACCTTCAATAGCCAGTGAGTTTGAACAGGCGCTCTCTATGGCAATTGAGGCTGCTTATGGAAACGATCGCTCTGATGAACAGGCTCACCGTTTTCTTCAACGGATACTTTATCGAATTAATCGGCTAAAGCTGTTTTGGTACGACGATTTGCGGCATTATAACAATGAGCGATCGCTTTACTTGTCCTCATGTCGCGACCAGATTGAAGCTGCTTGGCAACAGTGGGAACTGGCACAATTCGATGTGGCTGCACTGCAACAATTAGATGTAAAACAAGCTCTAATTGAGCGCACATCTGCCGATTTAGATCCGCTTTTGTCACAGAGTAGCCGCTACATTCGTGAGGAAATGACTGAATCTGGCTATCGTCACCTGCTAGCGATCGGCTCCTTTGATGGCTTGGTTGAAGCTAGTCATCTTTCCCGCATTTTGGGTGGTGTTGCTAATGAAGTGCAATGTACGCTGATGCGAGTATTAATAGAAGAATACGGCAATGGTCGTTTATCTCGCAAGCACTCTACTTTTTTTGCCCAAATGCTTGCTGAGTTTGGAATGAACACTGAACCAGAGGCATATTTCGATTTAGTACCTTGGGAAGTTTTGGCTTCTACCAATCATAATTTTTTGATGACTGAGCGCAAACGCTATTTCCTGCGTTATAGCGGCGGTTTGACCTATTTTGAGGTGGCTGGCCCTGCGGTTTACAAAAATTATATGGTGGCGGCGCAACGGCTCTTACTTTCAGAAGTAGCAGTGGGTTATTGGGAACTACACATCAGGGAAGATGAACGCCACGGCCGTTGGATGTTAGATGATGTGGCTTTGCCATTAGCAGAACGATATCCCAATGATGCATGGGAATTGCTGCTTGGGTACGATCAGCAGAAACTCATGAGCGATCGCGCCGGGACGGCTGTTGTGCGATCGATACGCGAAGCAGAATAAGCCGCCTTATTCCTATGAGCAATCTAAAAAATCAAAATAGCAAGTTATTATTAGCCTTTTAATTTGACATCTTTAAATCATTTTATTGCTAATTCACTTGCGCTCAGATTTCTTTAGCAAAGGATTGCTAAAGGAAAACTTTTTATTGCCTGAATACAAGGTAATAGACAACCACCTATTACATTGATTATACCTTACACCTGGAAGTGCAATCAAATGAAAGATATCTTTTTTTGCCCAGAAGAATCTAATTTCTACTCAAACTGCTTAGAAAGCTTTGTTATCAGAAATTGTAAAAATTCCGAATCTATTGTGGAGTTTGGTTCAGGAGATGGTAGCCCTGTAATTAATTCTTTATTAAGAAACAACTTTGATGGTGTCATCCAGGGATTTGAATTAAATACTTCTGCATGGAAAGTTGCAAATTCAACCATTGATGAATACAATCTCACTAATAAATACATCATCCACAATTCGTCTTTGTTTAATTCTTCTCAACCCGATGCCGAGTATCTTGTAGCTAATCCGCCCTATCTACCCGCACCAGATAACGATATTTATATGCCACTTTTATTTGGGGGTGTAGATGGAGCTACAGTTACCAATGAGCTTTTATCGTTAGATTATGAAAATGTATTGGTTTTAATATCTAGCTTTTCTAACCCAATCAATACGTTGAACATAGCAAAACAAAATGGTTATTATGTTCAAAACTTCATGGTGTTACCTTTAAAGTTCGGTTACTATAGCTCTGACCCCAAGGTAAAGAAGCACATCGAAAAACTCCAAAAAAATCAGATGGCATTTTATTCTGGCGATTATTATTTTTTAGCTGGAGTTTTATTTAAAAAATCCCAGGAGTCTGTAATTGATTTATCTAATCAATTAGCTCAGGTGATGACTAGTTTGTGAAAATCAAGAACAACTTAAGTGATGTCATCCCTTGCCTAAAGTAGAGATGTGTCTCGAAGCATGGCTTAGAGACATATCCTCAAGAATTTTCAACGAGCATTTTTATAAATCCATATTCCCAAGTAATCATTTTGTCTGCCTGAAGTTATTGCATTAACTTCTTTATTGTATGGCTGCACTTTTTGAGTGACGTTTGCGCTTAAGTGCTGGAAATAAAATTACACCAGCACCGAACGACAAGATAGGAAAGCCTGAAGTCGGTTCAGCTACAGAGACAGATGAGATTGGTGTCAAGAGGAAGGCGTGTAATTCACCATTAACTGCACCACGACCGACAATTTGTCCATTATTATTAATGGCAGATGCCGCTGTTAAGGTAAAGCCATCCTCTGAACCAGGAGCAATCAGGTTATTTAAGTCGTACAGAGTCTTATCACTATAAAGAAAAGCCCGTAAACCATTGCCATCTGCGGCAAAAAAGTTATTGTTAGTGCCAGAAAACCCGACTACTTGACCCAAATTATTGATCCCCAAACCAGTACTAAACAAATCTGTAGGACGTAACCTACCGAGGTCTTGGAGTCCTGTGTTGGGACTGTACAGAAAAGCACGACTATCATTTACGCCAGTCAGTCCCGAACTACCAACTACTTGTCCTGAGTCATTAATATCATTTGCTTGACTGTACCTGTCACCAGGGAGGGTACCGAGATTAGTGATTACACCCTTGTCGGATAAAAAGGCTCGGCCGGAAGAACCGAAAATGCCAACTACCTGACTTAGATTATTTATGCCATAGGCAACATAATTTTCTTTTAAATTATTGTTAATAATAGTCGTCGTACCATTGCTGTATAGGAAAGCGGCTCCGTTGGGAAAGGCAAGTTTTGGGAATATACCGCCACCAGTTGTACCGCCAACCACCTCACCTGAGTTATTGATAGCATAAGGAATGCCTTTAAGACCGGTATTTTGCGTTGTTCCATCACTGTAAATAAAGACGTTATTATCACCGTCGGTCTTACCGATGGAATTACCAACTACTTGCCCCAAGTTATTGATACCACTCACTGCAAGTACATTATCACCAGGCAACGGACTAATTTTTTTGACAGAACCATTACTGTAAAAAAAAGAACTGTCCAAAGAATTAATCGCTACTTCACCTGAGTTATTAATGTCTGTAGCATAACTGTAGGCTTCTCCTGTAAGATTGCCTAAGTCAGTAAGTGAGTATAAAGATACCGCCAATGCCGACTTGGATGCAGTCAGACTGATTGCGGTGAAAGTTATTGCTGTTATACAGGATTTCCACTTAAGTAAAACCATGTTACCTTGCCGTGATTTTCTATTCCCTTACCAAATTACCACTGAAGAGTACGGTGGCAAGCTGCTGTATCTGGGTAATCGCTAAATACGCCATCAACACCTAAGCTGAAAAATAGTTCATATTCACCTTGAGGATTTCCTTGAAAATCCAGTGGCAAAAAACAGTCTTCATTGCGGAAAGTCCAGGCATGAACCAGCAAACCAGCCGCATGAGCATCTATCACTAATGATGTAGGCGATCGCAATTTACCATTGTTGTCTCTAGGAACCAGTAAATTTTTATGAATCCCAATCGCCTGTGCATATTTGGCAATTTCTGCTAAACCTGATGCTGTGATTAAATCTGCATAAGTGCGATCGCAGCCGCTAACGACAAAATCATAAGGTTTACCACTGTTATTCAGCAATTGCACCAAAGGTAAATCAGTCTTTGTGGATAAATCTTGTAAATTACCGACTTCAAAAGACTGAATAAAAACAGGTGCGTTAGCTCCCTGATAACCGTTGGCTGTTAAAGTTGCAAGTAGGGGTGGTTCTAGGGCTAACCCAATAGATTGAAAGTAAGTTGGGTGCTTAGTTTCTGGGTAAATGCCAATCGTCCGATTAATTTCGCCACTTTTAACCTTGACTAAATCGATAATTTCTTGCAGTGTGGGGATTTCTAAAAGTCCATCATAGGTGGTATTTTGCGATCGCAGTTGGGGAATTCGCTCTTTAGCTCGTAGTGTTTTCAGTTCTTTTAGGGTAAAGTCTTCAGTAAACCAGCCAGTTTTTGATTCGCCATCAATTATTTTAGTGGTTTGCAGGTGAGCAAACTCTGTATGAATTGTAACGTTGGTGGTTTCAGAAATTTCATTTTCGTGACGAGCAATTAAAATACTATCTTTAGTGGAAACTAAATCAGGTTCAATATAATCAGCCCCAAGTGCGATCGCTAATTCATAAGCAGCTAAAGTATGTTCTGGACGATAGCCGCTAGCACCTCGATGGGCAATGATAATTGGAGATGCGTCTTGCAAAGTTGTAGTCATTATTTTACCCACCTAAGTAGGACAACGTAAACAATTAAAGGTTTGTAGTAAGGGCTTTGCTATTCAACCTACAATTATTTTTCACTTAATTTTAAATAATTTAAGACAAATAAAACCCTCTTTAGAGAGTTGTAATTTTTCATTGGTAATAGTATCAAAAGTCTTTACATTCAATCATATAGTTATATTGATTACCACTGAATTATTTCTTGACTGAGAGTTTGATTAATTCAACAAGTATGAAATTATTCAAATCTACAGACTTACCACACTAAATCGATGCAGTTTTAGTATTATTTAAATAACTAATATTAAATAATAAGTATTGCTATTAAATAATAAATCTGTCATATTTAAGAATCTTATTTGATCTCTCCTTAAATCCTATTGTGTTTAATACATCCGATAAGATTAATATTTGTTTTTTCAAAAAACTCAGTACATATCTATTGTTTTTTTCCGTATTTTTTACTTATGCAAGTAAATTCAGGAATCAAATCGAAATTATAGATAATTAATTTGTTTCATTGTTCACTAATAGGAATTAGACCATGAATAGTCTACAATCTGCTAAACCTCCAAAACTTGATAGTTGTAATAACCAAGCGCTCCTCGATTACTTTGAGAATGCTTGGCAATTGGAAGATATATTATTGAAAAGTCTAGTCGGGGAAGAGACATTTTATCTCAATCCTGACCCTTTGAGAAATCCTCTAATTTTTTATCTGGGACATTCGGCTGTTTTCTACATCAATAAATTAATTCAGGTCGGATTATTAGAAAAACGCCTCAATCCAGAGTATGAAATTTTGTTTGAAATTGGAGTAGATCCAGAAAAACCAGAGGAGTTAAATGCAGCGATCGCTCATTTGGAATGGCCACAAGTTGCACAAACTTGGGAGTACCGAAAACAAGCATATTCTGTAATTTCTGAAGTAATTAAAACCATCCCAATTATTCTGCCAATTCATCCAAATCATCCCCTTTGGGCATTAATGATGGGGATGGAACACCAGCGTATTCACATTGAAACTTCTTCGATGTTAATTCGCCAACTACCAATTGAGAGAGTGAAACGTCCTCAAAATTGGCAATATGCTCCTTTTAATGGTTACACTCCTCAGAACGAAATGATAAAAGTTGCTGGTGGGGTAGTAAAACTTGGTAAAGCCTTAGATGATTCAACTTATGGATGGGATATTGATTATGGCGATCGCACTGTTGAAGTTGCACCCTTTTTCGCCAGTAAATATCTGATTACCAATGCTGATTTTATCTATTTTGTCAAGGCTGGTGGCTACGAAAATCAAGAATATTGGGATGAAGAATCTTGGAATTGGAAAACTCGATACGGTATTCAATGTCCTAAATTTTGGTTACATGAAAATGGTAGCTACAAATATCGAGCTATGTTTGATGAAATTGACTTACCGCTAGATTGGCCTGTGGAAGTCAATCATTATGAAGCAATGGCTTATTGTCGTTGGCAAGGGAAAGATACTCGTTTAATGAGTGAAGCAGAATACCATTTAGCAACTTATGGTAATAGTTTATTAGATGATGTAGAAAATTATAATCTCAATTTAAAATTTGGCTCCCCTAGTCCCGTTGGGATGTTAGAAACAGCTAAAAGTTCTTCGGGATTGTATGATTTGCGTGGGAATGTTTGGGAATGGTTAAGTAATAACTTAAACCCGCTTCCAGGATATCAACCTCATTTCCTTTATGAAGATAATTCTGCGATCTTTTTTGATGATAAACATCAAATGATGTTAGGAGGATGTTGGATAACTAATGGTACAGAAGCTTTAAAATATTACCGCAACTGGTTCCGCCCAAATTTTTATCAGCACGCTGGTTTTCGGATTGTTCAAGATATTAAAAGTTAATAGAATATGCCTCAGTCGCATACTATAGCGGTTTGCAGTTGAGTCCAATACAGACCTAACCCCCAACCCCTTCCCTAGCAGGGAAGGGGAGTAAGATTTAAAGCCTCTCTCTTCTTAGGAGAGAGGAAGGAAAGGGAGGTCAAAATTGTGCTGCTTGTAAGCGATTGTGTGTTTAAACTAGTGAAAGCACAACTTCAGTGCTTAAGCCTTTTTCAACCAGCTAAACATAGCGCGTAAATCTTTACCAACTTCCTCAATTTTGTGTTCAGCTTCTTTACGACGCATGGCGGTAAATCCTGGTTTACCAGATTGGTTTTCCAAAACGAATTCTCGTGCAAATTGTCCAGATTGAATTTCGCTGAGAATCTTCTGCATTTCAGCTTTGGTTTGTTCGGTGACAATCCGCGGGCCACGGGTATAATCACCATATTCGGCCGTGTTAGAAATACTGTCGCGCATTTTGGCTAAACCACCTTCCACAACCAAGTCAACAATCAGCTTGACTTCATGCAGACATTCAAAATAAGCCAATTCTGGTTGATAACCAGCTTCTACCAAAGTTTCAAATCCGGCTTTGATTAAAGCACTCAAACCACCGCACAATACCGCTTGTTCGCCAAATAAATCGGTTTCAGTTTCTTCACGGAAAGTAGTTTCCAGAACACCGGCGCGAGTACCACCGATACCTTTAGCATAAGACATGGCGCGATCGCGTGCTTGACCACTGGCATCTTGATAAACTGCAAACAACGCTGGTACACCTTCACCACCTTCATAAGTCCGTCGTACCAAATGCCCCGGCCCTTTGGGTGCTACCATCACCACATCGACGTTATCTGGTGGTACAACTTGCCCAAAGTGAATATTGAACCCGTGGGCAAAAGCTAACACATTCCCTTCTTCTAGATTGGGTTCAATCTCGTTTTTGTAAATTGTTTTTTGAACTTCATCAGGTAACAAAATCATGATGAAGTCAGCAGCATTAGCAGCATCTGCAACGTTTTTCACAGTTAACCCAGCTGCTTCAGCTTTTGCGACTGACTTACTACCCGGATATAGTCCCACAATCACATTCAAACCACTATCTTTGAGATTGAGAGCGTGGGCATGACCTTGGGAACCATAGCCGATGATAGCAATAGTTTTTCCAGCCAAAAGGTCTAAATTGGCATCTTCGTCATAATACATCCGGGCCATAGAAGCATCTCCTGTCAGCAAGCGTCGTCATTTATTGGCAGGCTTACGATTGTACCCCAAATTGAGTAACACAGATGAATTATCAATCATTCAATTTGTCTCTTTGGACTTAGGGGGAGTGTTTACGACGGCAATAATTGCCTAACTTCTTTATCTCAAGCAAGTAAAGTTACTCAGTTTCAGTAGACCGAAAAGTTTTGCGATGCCTTCTCTACGAGACGCACTCGCGTTCGGGGGGCGTAGCGATCGCCAAAGAATAGTAGCCTGTGATACACTTTTGTTCAAGTCTAAAAAAGTTGATCGTTTTTGATAATTTATAACCCACCTTCGACACCCTAATGTAGTAAAAGTTTTCAGCAGCCAATGCTGAGTAACTTCCTTGTTCGGTTGTGGTTCCTTGCTTTTACGTTTTTTAGAACTAATGTACTAAATACGTAATTATTTATGTATAATTATATATTCCTAAAAAATGAATGTCT
Source organism: Nostoc sp. DedSLP04 (assembly GCF_034530775.1). Lineage (NCBI taxonomy): Bacteria > Bacillati > Cyanobacteriota > Cyanophyceae > Nostocales > Nostocaceae > Nostoc > Nostoc sp. DedSLP04. The sequence goes on from NZ_JAVRCL010000006.1 coordinate 151,196, forward strand.
AAGGAGTTATGGTGGCTTACTCTGCTGTAAATGGGAAAATTTACAATCCCCATAATCTACAAATTCTCGACCACGAAGAAATGCAATATTTGCCATGCTTTCAAGCATTAGCTAATATATTTTATTCTCAAAATTACGAGATTTGTATTAAAAGAGAAGATTTTGGCAGAATGCTTTTTGTTGGTGTGTTAAACAAAAATTCTCTCGTTGCTGTAAAGATTTATCTGGTGTATGCTTGTGTACCAATTGATAACCCCATAAATGTGAATGTGCTTCAAGCTGCAATTAATCACTTTCAATCAGGAGTTAGAGAAGATTTAGTACTAAATCGTCGTGTTTGACTAAGTAATAGTTAAACTAAAACCCCTAATCACTCAAGGATGATAGGGGTTTATCTTAATACCTCAGAAAAGTTAAGCTTTGAAAAAATCTAAATTTCTAACTCTTTAATATTATTTAATATTCTTTGATAATCGTCCACATTCCCCTGCTTTAAAGAAATATTAGCGGCTAGTTTTAAATCTTGAATACCACCTTCTAAATCGCCAATTTTAATTCTAATAAAACCTTGTTTTTCATGAGCTTCTTTATGAAAAGCATCAATTTTAATTGCAGCACTGTAATTCTCAAGCGCTTTATTATAATAACTGCCCAATTCATAAATATATCCTCTATAGAAATAAGAAGATACATGTAAAGGATTAATTTCAATACATTTATTAAATTTAATTATCGCTTCTTTAAATTGGTTTTGATACATTTTGACCACACCCGTACCATAATAAGCACCATAATAGTTTGGATTTAATTGTAAAGTTCGATTAAAATCTTCAATTGCCAGCACATAATTTCCCATAGCACCATACGCCAGACCTCTATTGCAAAAAGCATCTATATAGTTAGGGTATAATTCAATAGCAAGATTAAAATTTACAATTGCTTCTGAATATATTTTAGTGTGTAAATAAAATAAAGCTTTTCCGTAATAAGCTGAAGGGAGTTTTGGCTCTAGCAAAAGTGCTTGCTGAAAATCTTGAATAGCATTTTTGTAATTTCCCATACTTAGGAAACTCAATCCTCTTTTGGAGTATATAAATGCTGTATTTGGATTAATATTTATTGATTGATTATAATCTTCGATAGCCCCTTGATAATCTCTTATTTCTGTGCGAGAAATTCCTCTGTTAAAATAGGCTGCTGACAAATTTGGGTTAATACGTAAAGCCTGTGTATAGTCCTGAATTGCAGATTGATCCTGCCTTAAATTAGCTAGGATTAGACCACGTAAACAGTAAGCATCAGCATTATTCGGATTGATACTTAAAATCTGGTTGCAATCTTCAATCGCTCCTTTATAATCATGTTGTTGGCTCTTAGTACCAGCACGATTTAGGAGGAACTCCACAGATATACCTTTCACTACGCTTTTAGCTATATCCTTTAATAACCAATCCATTTCAAAAAATCCAATTGTTAAGTAGTAACCTTTCACTTACGTTTAGTATTCCCTCTTTTTTGAACTGAATACCACCTGTATCTATACACACTAGGGCAATACTCAAGCGCTCATAATTGCTTTCATCCCGTTACTGCTACCTGGACTTTGTTCAATGGCTTTTGGTTGCTTGCCTACTTGGTAGCTTGAGAATGTGAGCGTACCACCTCCGAAGTCAAGAATATGGAACTCACTGCAATTATCTGGAATAAGTTTATTAACTTCTAGAGATGTTCCGTTCTACTCCGGCTGGTATAAAACTCAGACAGGATACGCTTTTACAGACTATTTTGCCGGAAATTACATGTATCTAATACTGTTGGCGATCGCCTTACCGAAAAAGAATGATAGATTATTCTCTGAAAAAATAATGTAAGTATTTTTGTTTGTTTATACTTTATTTCTCAACACTATATAATAAATTGCGTTTTACCCTTATCCTCGGTTTCGGGTAAAGCAATCCCTTTGAGGTTGGCTTTCATGGCAAAGAAAATTGCATTTGGTTGGTATGGCGGCAAGTACAGTCATTTAGACTGGCTTTTACCCTTGTTGTCAAAAACGACCCACTACTGCGAACCCTTTGGCGGTTCAGCAGCCGTGTTGTTGAACCGGGAGCCTTCGCCTGTGGAAACCTACAATGATATTGATGGCCAGGTAGTCAACTTTTTTCGCGTACTACGCGACCAAAAAGACCAACTCATCGAGGCGATTGGGTTAACCCCATTTTCGCGTGAAGAATTTCGGATTGCTATTACCAAAGAAGAAGAAAGTTTGTCAGACCTGGAAAGGGCTAGACGATTTTTCGTCCGGGCGCGACAAGTGAGAACAGGCTTGGCACAAACCGCCAGTGTTGGACGATGGGCGCACTGCAAACTTACTAGCCGCGCTGGAATGGCTGGTGCAGTTTCCCGGTGGCTTGGTAGTGTTGAGGATCTGCCCGAAATCGTGCAACGGCTGCTGCGCGTGCAAATTGAGAACGACCGAGCAATTGATATTATTCGACGCTACGATAGTCCAGAAACATTATTTTACTGTGACCCTCCCTACCCGCACGATTCCCGTGGGGATAGCAAGGCTTACGCTTATGAAATGACCGACGACCAGCATCGGCAACTAGCGGGTGTTTTGCGTTCAGTTAAAGGTAAAGTTGCCCTTTCAGGCTATGATTGTTCGTTGATGCAGGAACTATATGGTGACTGGAACTGCATTAAAGCGCCCCTGAAGCACTGCCATTCCATCAAGCAGTTACGGCAAGAAATACTTTGGCTCAATTATGACCCGCAAGCCTCCACACTTACTGTTGAAGAAATCGCTCCATGTCCACAACCCCAGCAGCTATCCTTGATGTAGCCTTACAAAAAGTCTCTTCATCGATAGCACAACCGATTGTCACCAACCCCAGCATTGCCGAAAAAATTGACTATGTATCGCGTTATGTAGGCAATCGTGCTGTAGTTCGTTTGTTGCTGGCCTGCTCTTTGGCAGCCGTTCACCGTGGGAATATTGATATCCGCAAGCCTTACACCGAAATAGGCACACAGATGCTTACTCTGGGCGCTACTACGATGAAAGTTACATCACAGCATTCATTAACAAACACGAGTTGCCTTGTAATCCCACTACCGCGTTCCTCACCCCTGCATTACGTAACCGCAACATCACCTTAACCCCAGCAGTCAATCTGGTGGGACGACCGCCCAAACTCTATGAAGCTGCCCTGCAATTACTTGATGATGTTCATCAAGGTAGAATAACTGCTGAAGAACTGCTAGCCGAAACCATTCGCTGTCTAATTATTGCTCGGAACGAGAAGCGGCAGCGTATGGAAACACTACTAGCAGACCTGAAGAAGTCGGAAGACGCAATACCTTTGTCAGCAGAGGAAATTATCACACTCCTAAAACAGCATTTGGCTTGCCGAGGTTCAAGCCGTCTTCCCGTACTAATTGTTGCTGCTGCCTATCAAGTAGCAGAACAATATATTGGAGAGCGTTTTTTACCTCTAGAATCCCACAATGCAGCAGACGAGCAGACTGGAGCTTTGGGAGATTTGGAAATTACTTTAGTTGATGATGAGAAGGTGATTACCAGCTATGAAATGAAGACCCGACGCGTCACCTTAGCAGATATTGACCGTGCCTTGCAAAAAATCAATAGCACAGGCAAGCGGGTTGACAACTATATTTTTATCACGACGGATGCGATCGAAGAAGGTATTCAGGAATATGCCTCAAGTATGTACGACCGTACAGATGGTATAGAAATTGTGGTTTTGGATTGTATCAGCTTTGTACGTCACTTTCTGCATTTGTTCCATCGGCTGCGATCGCAATTTTTATCAGCCTACCAACAGCTAGTGCTAACAGAACCAGACAGTGCTGTTAGCCAACCTCTAAAAGAAGCTTTTTTAGCATTGAGACAGGCTGCTGAAAGTGCCAGAGAATTTTGACCGACAAGATACCGTAGGCTATTTTGAATTGGTATAAAGGCAGATTTGCAAGCAGCGATCGCAGATCCAGCTTGTTTTCAAAATCAAACAATTTCAAAAATATCAACTATCAGAAAGCAATTTTATGACCCTACTGGCAAACAGACTTGTTGCAGATATTTTTTGAAATAATCGTCAAATGACTTGCTAATAATCTTTTTGAGATATCTCATCAAGCTCTGTAAATAAAAATGACTAACCCTGTTACATAAATCGCAACAATACAGGCTTTGAGTTTTACTTCAGTAATACTGGGGTTAACTTCATCCATCTAGGGGTAGATTATGTATACTTCGCCTAAATTACCGCGCACATCTGCTTTATTTATAAGTGCGTTATTGGGAGGGGTAATTTTCACCAGTTGCGCTTCTTCGGATCGGTCAACAAATCAGTCTGCACCTCAAATGGCAGCTGGTGGCGCAGTAAATCAATTAGCTGCTCGTGAAAACAATATTTCCCAAAAGGCGGAAGCTGCACCAATAGCGCGTTCTCGTCCCCAACTCATCAAAAAGGCAGCAATCTCTTTGACTGTCGCCTCTGTAGATCAAACTGTCGATGCCGTTTCGCAAATTATCAATCAACAGCAAGGGGATTTAATCGGGTTGAAACAACAACAACCCAAAAACGACAACCCGCGCTACACAGCAACAATCCAATTGCGGATACCAGAGAATCGGCTAGAACCTACCCTAGAACAACTAGCTAAATTAGGCACTGTTAATAGTCGTAATATCACTGCCGAAGATGTAGGCGATCGCCTAGTAGATTTCCAAGCCAGATTAACCAATTTGCAAAAAACTGAAGCCAATTTGCAAAAAATTATGGATCGGGCTGGTTCTGTCAGAGATGTGCTTAGTGTTGCCCAAGAACTGAGTAATGTCCGACAAACAATAGAACAAATTGATGCCCAACTAAAAAGCTTACAAAATCAAGTTGCATATTCCACTATTACGCTGAACCTAGAAGCAGCAGTTTCTAGCACCAGTCCCCAACCTGACTTGGGTTTGCAAGTTAAGGAAACTTGGAATAACTCTACCCATTCTTTGAGGGCATTTTCCGTTGGCTTACTTAAACTGGGTATTTGGTTAATTGTTTACAGCCCCTATTTGTTAATTTTTGTTGCTCTTGTCTATGGCTTTAGGCGTTGGCGGCGAACTCATTCACCACGTTTGCCACAAACACCAGAGTCAACTAGTTCTGACTAAACTTGCATAAATTCTACATCTACCTTTGATAAATCTACATAGATAAACAGGGATTCAAAGATTCCAAACTCCTATTGTCTGTACCTTTGTGTTAAAAAATTTTGTTTATCCTGTAGTTTCGATTACTTTAATACTTTTTCAAATGTAAAGAGCAATACAAAATATATGATGACAATTTTGATACAAATCTGTTAAGAATAGTTACAATAGTCGGCATACACGATAATATTTCTTATGGTAAATTCACTTGACAATAATCCACCCCATAAAGTAGTAATCGTTGGCGGTGGTTTTGGTGGACTTTATGCAGCAAAAACACTCGCCAAAGCAGCAGTAAACGTTACTCTGATTGATAAACGTAACTTTCATCTATTTCAACCCCTTTTATATCAAGTCGCCACAGGTGCGCTATCTCCGGCTGATATCTCCTCACCGTTGCGTTCTGTCCTCAGCAAGAGCAAGAATACGAAAGTGCTGTTGGGAGAGGTGAATAATATCGATCCAGAAGCGCAAAAAGTGATTGTGGGTGAGGAAGCAATCCCTTACGATACGTTAATTGTCGCCACAGGTGCGAAGCATTCTTACTTTGGCAAAGATAACTGGGAAGAATTCGCCCCAGGCTTGAAAACTGTAGAAGATGCGATAGAAATGCGTAGCCGGATCTTTTCAGCCTTTGAAGCCGCAGAAAAAGAAACCGATCCAGAAATTCGCCGTGCTTGGTTAACTTTTGTAATTGTGGGTGGTGGCCCAACAGGTGTAGAGTTAGCTGGTGCGATCGCAGAATTAGCAAATCAAACTCTCAAAGAAGATTTCCGCAGCATCGACACTTCAGAAGCCAAGATTTTGTTATTAGAAGGTTTGGATCGGATTTTGCCACCCTTTGCACCAGAGTTATCACAAGAAGCAGAAGCATCTCTAACGCGGTTGGGGGTGGTTGTGCAGACAAAAACATTGGTAACAAATATTGAAAATGATATTGTTACCCTCAAACAAGGCGATGAAGTTAAAGAAATTGCCTCAAAAACGGTATTATGGGCAGCAGGTGTAAAAGCTTCCGCAATGGGAAAAGTGCTAGCAGAACGCACAGATGCCGAATGCGATCGCGCTGGACGGATTATCGTTGAACCTGACTTGAGTATTAAGGGACATCCCAATATTTTTGTAATTGGCGACTTAGCAAATTTTTCTCATCAAAATGGTAAACCGCTACCTGGTGTTGCACCTGTAGCCAAGCAAGAAGGTGAATATGTAGCAGCACTAGTCCAAAAGCGGCTTGTAGGAAACAATTTGCCACCCTTTGCTTATACCGATTATGGTAGTTTGGCAATGATTGGGCATAATTCTGCTGTAGTCGATTTGGGCTTTACCAAGCTGAAAGGTTTCGTTGCATGGCTGTTTTGGCTATTTATTCACATCTACTTCTTAATTGAATTTAACAACAAATTAGTAGTAATGATTCAGTGGGCATGGAGCTATTTCACCCGTAATCGGGGAGCAAGATTGATTACAGGACAAGAATCAATCACGCAGTTTGGAATTGGCGATCGCAACAGTTATTCAGCCGATAATAAACAACCAGTAAATGTCTAATTGGGCATGGGGCATTGGGCATTGGGCATGGAGAAGAGACAAGGTAGACAAGGAAGAGGGGGGAGACTTGTTCAATAATTCCCCCTTGTCCCCCTTGTCCCCTTGTCCCCTTGTCCCCTTGTCCCCCCACTCCCCACTCCTCACTTCCCACTCCCCATAACAAAGTTATCGCCCTCATAAATTAGCAGTAAGCTATTTGAGGGCGTTTTTCATAATCTACATAATGGCAACTATTAACGACAACTACCTGAAGCTGAAAGCGGGTTATCTGTTTCCAGAAATTGCTCGGCGGGTGAATGCCTTTGCCGAAGCGAACAGTGATGCTAAAATTATTCGGCTGGGGATTGGCGATGTTACCGAACCTCTACCGGAGGCTTGCCGCACAGCGATGATTAAAGCTGTGGAAGAAATGGGCGATCGCAATACTTTTAAAGGCTACGGGCCAGAGCAAGGCTACGCATGGTTGCGGGAGAAAATTGCTACTCAAGATTTCCAAGCACGGGGAGCCAATATAGATGCTTCGGAAATCTTTATCTCTGACGGTTCCAAGTGCGACACCGGCAATATTCTAGAAATCTTTGGTCATGACAATCTAATTGCCGTGACTGACCCAGTTTACCCTGTGTATGTAGACACTAACGTTATGGTGGGAAATACTGGGGATGCTAACGATAAAGGCGAATTTGAGGGTTTAGTTTATCTACCAATTACAGCTGATAACAACTTCACCGCCGAGATTCCCTCAAAGAAAGTCGATTTAATTTATCTCTGCTTTCCCAATAACCCCACTGGCGCAACTGCTACTAAGGAATATCTCAAAGCATGGGTGGACTATGCCAAAGCGAATAACTCGATTATTTTCTTTGATGCAGCTTACGAAGCTTATATTACCGATCCGTCGCTTCCTCACTCAATTTATGAAATTGCAGGTGCAAGAGAAGTTGCGATCGAATTTCGGTCTTTCTCCAAAAATGCAGGTTTTACAGGAACTCGTTGCGCGTTAACTGTAGTACCGAAGACACTCACAGCAAAAGCCGCCGATGGTTCCGATGTCGAACTGTGGAAACTGTGGAATCGTCGCCAGTCTACCAAATTCAACGGCGTTTCTTACATTGTCCAACGGGGAGCGGAAGCGGTTTACTCCGAAGAAGGACAAGCACAAATCAAGGGATTGGTGAGTTTCTATCTAGAGAACGCTAAAATTATCCGTGAGAAACTCACAGCCGCCGGATTGGCGGTGTATGGCGGGGTGAATGCACCTTACGTTTGGGTAAAAACGCCTAATGGTTTATCCAGTTGGGAATTCTTTGATAAGTTGCTGCAAACTGTCAACGTTGTGGGGACACCCGGTTCAGGCTTTGGTGCTGCGGGTGAAGGTTACTTCCGCATATCGGCGTTTAACAGCCGGGAGAATGTCGAAGAGGCGATGAAGCGGATTGCTGAGAAGTTTAAAGTGTAGAGCGATCGCTTTTAGCCACTTTTGTTAAACTCATTCTATTAATCTAAAGGTTACGGTGGGCTATATTATCCACCGCAACCTAATAGATTTTGAATTTTGAATTTTGAATTGGAGCGAAGCGACGTGACTGCTGCTATCCCCGTTTTCAAACCCGTTAGCCAGATGCAGTTAGCGCCTGGTAGCACAGTAACAATTCCAGATGTTAAGTGGGAAGAATTTGAATCTATATTACAAGAATTGGGAGAAAAAAGAACTACCCGAATTGCCTACAGCCAGGGTTCTTTAGAAATTATGGCTCCTTTACCAGAACATGAAATACCCAAAGATTTAATTTCTGATATTGTCAAAATATTGCTGAAGGCTAAAGATATCAGATATCAACCTTTTGGTTCCACCACCTTTAAAAAGCAAGGTTTAGCAGGAGTTGAACCTGATGCTTGCTTTTATATTCAGAATTATCAACAAATGATTGGTCGTCGCCGCTTACAACCTGACGATCCACCGCCTGATTTAGCAATTGAAACTGATGTCACATCAAAAACTACTCTTGATGCTTATGAAGCCATTGGAGTTCCAGAACTATGGGTTTACGATAGCGGGAGCCTTTCTATTTATTTGTTGAAAGAGGGGAAATACATAAAATCTGACACCAGTCCTAATTTTGAAGATATAGCTATTACTGAGATTATCCCTGCTGCTGTGGAACGTAGTTGGCAAGTAGGAAGTTTTCAAGCTTTGGAAGAATTGGAAGCGATGATTTAGTAAATAAAAATAAGCAGTATATGGTATAAAAATAATTGATGTCATCTCAAAGATAAGCATTATCGAATAAATTTATTTAGCTCCTCAACTAAAAGATGTACTGTTGTTGAAGGATTATCATTTACTGGATTAGAAGGGTTATATTGCTTGAGAAGACTTTTAGCGTGTTTGATGGCAGTAGATTGCCGATTTTCTATTTCGTCATAGATTGTCGCACTATTTTTTTTATATTTGTGTCCAAGCAATTTCTCTTTCTCTAACTTACCTATGTAATCTTTGCGAGGAAGTCCAGTATTTAAAAATTCAAAATGCAATACATACCATAATTCAAAAGCTTCATTAGAGTAAGCAACTTTAAATCCTTCTCTTTCAGCATTTCTCTTTCTTTCGCAACAATATTGGCAGCTACCATACTAAAGGTGACTTTATCCTTAAAGGATCGGTAATTGCCAATACTAAACTCTATGAGCATAGTAACTTTTCATCCTAAACACCATATTTGTGAAATGATCGCAAATATATAAGTTAAGCATAGCGGTTATCGCTCATGCATCACTAGTCTGACAATTGCGATACCTACGGCGGTAAAATACACACTCTTCCAATTATCCATTAATTACATCAATAAATTATTCCTGATAATTACTTCCTATTTCTTCGTTATCATTGGTTAAATCAATTTTTTGTCGTCCATAATTAGCCAAAGTCACCCCTTCTTCTAAATATACAGCAGAGTATTTACTCAACCCAATACGCTGTGCTGAGTAAATTCCAGAATGACCTGAAAATAAGTAGCTAACTACACAACCAATACCAATAAATATCCCCGATTCCAGACCAAATAGTTCAATTCCCATTAAGGTGGATGCCAATGGTGTATTTGCTGCACCCGCAAACACACCCACAAATCCCATTCCTGCTAGCAGTGGTGCAGGTAATGCTAAAAGCAACGACAAAGCATTACCTAAAGTTGCACCAATAAAAAACAAAGGTGTCACTTCTCCTCCTTTAAAACCTGCTCCTAGAGTTAAAGCAGTCATACCCAATTTGGCAGCAAAATCCCAAGGAGATAGCTGAGTATAGAAAGAATCAACAATGGTTGGGATACCAAGCCCAATGTACTTGGTTGTTCCACTCAATCCAACAATTGCTGCTATTATCGCACCGCCTATCAAAGGACGTATTGGAGGATAGGATATCTTAGCTTTAAATAAGTGGCTAATTTTGTGAGTTACTTTAGCAAAGAATCTCGCGACAATTCCAAAAATTGCACCTGCAATAATCGCAGCAATCAATCCCCAAATTGTGAGCGGCGGTATAGAGGGAGCGTGTCGGTATGCTGTATGATGTAAACCTAATAGTAAAGTTACTTGATTTCCGACGATCGCAGCAATTAAAGAAGGAAAAAGAGCGTCGTAATGAATTTTACCAATCGCTAAAACTTCTAGACCAAATACGGTTCCAGCTAAGGGAGTACCGAAAACTGAAGCGAATCCCCCACTGATACCTGCCGTTAACAAAATTCTGCGATTAGCCCCTTGAAAATGCAATATTTTAGTTAACTGGTCTGCCAAAGAAGCACCCATTTGTAATGCTGTACCTTCACGACCGGCTGAACCACCAAATAAATGGGTAAGGTCTGTTCCTAGTAAAACAAGAGGAGCCATACGAAAAGGAATAATCTTTTTGGGGTTATGAATTTCTTCGAGTAAAAGGTTATTTCCTGCTTCTACAGTCCGACCAAATTGATGATAAATCCAACCACTCAAGAAGCCACCAAAGGGAAGCAAAGCGATAATCCAGCGATGTGATTCTCGCCAATCAGTTGCCCATTCTAATGATGCTAAAAGAGCCGCAGAAGCTGTTCCAGCAACAATGCCAACCACAAAGGAGATAGGCAACCACTTGATTAAATGAGGTAAGGCAATAAATGGTTCAAACTGACGAAAGTGTTTCATACCATGACTCCTTGAGGTGCGATTTGTAGAGAGATACTTTCTACAGGGGAGTCAGGTAATGCATTTAGCCAAGCCCTACTCTCCCGCAGTTAGCAAGGAAAGTAGGAGCCATCAGCCTTCCAGTGATGAATTTTAGGACTGGAAAGGCGGTTTCGGCGAGCTCCATCGCCATTGATTTGATTTCAAATCAAGGATACCATTTTTGCTTTTCAATATTTGTTTTTTTGAGAAACTAACAATAATACAGCTGCCAACGCAAACAAGCTTCCAGTAATAAATGTCGCCTCTGCTCCCAGTGTTTGCCATAACCCACCAGCTAGCAAACTGGCAGGTAAAAGCGCTAATCCCACAGCTAAGTTGAGGAATCCAAAAGCAGTGCCACGCAGATTTGCAGGTATACTATTTGCCACTAGCGCCAATAGCAATCCTTTACTCATGCCCAGATGTAGACCATAAAGGGCAAACAATCCCCACGCTTGCCAAGGTGTCTGCACAAAAGCGAAACCCAGATAGACTAAAGCGTATAGGAGAAATCCGCCTACCAGTAACCCAAATTTACCCACGCGATCGGAAAGTATTCCTAATGGGTAGGCGCTGAATGAGTAGGCAATGTTCATCACCATTAATGTCAATGGTATAAGTGAGGCAGAAATGCCTGTTTGTTCTGCTCGCAGCAACAAAAAAGCATTGCTGGAGTTGCCTAAATTGAATAACAATGCCACTGCTACAAGTACCCAGTATCCTTGACTCAAGCTGCGTAAAGCTTGCCATTGCAGAGGATTGCTTCGGTTTCCTTGAGTTTCACTTGTTTGTGGTTCGCGTACTCCTACTGTTAATAAAGCGACTGCGAAAAATCCAGGGATGAGTGCTAGCCAAAAAACCAGGCGGAAGTTGTTTTTGGAAGCAGTCATCAGGGTGAATGCTGCCAAAGGCCCCAAAAATGCTCCGATAGTATCAAGGGATTGACGCAATCCATAAGCTGCACCGCGTACCTCTGGATCGGTGGAATCGGCAACTAAGGCATCGCGGGGCGCTACCCGAATACCTTTACCAATGCGATCGCCAAATCGAGCTATTAACACCCCAATTGGACTGCTAGCTATAGCAAATAGTGGTTTAACAAAGGTGGATAAGCCGTACCCAAACACCGCTAATCCTTTGCGATGTCCTAGATAATCACTCAACGCTCCCGAAAAGATTTTTAAAACTGAGGCTGTTGCTTCTGCAATGCCTTCGATGATGCCCACAGTCAAAACATTTGCCCCTAAAACTGATACCAAAAATAAGGGCAATACAGAATTAATCATCTCAGAGCTAATATCTGTCAGCAAACTGACAAATCCCAATACCCAAACAGTGCCGGGAATTGTCTGGAAAAATTTATTTTGTAGTTGCATATTTCCTGTTTACCTGACTGGCTTTTACTACATCAACTCTGTAATTCTTGAGAACCAATAAGTGAGCTTCCGACTTTATGATTCAGACTCATAATTTTCTGCAATGCAACAGTTGTTTCATAAGTAGACTAACAATAAAATCAATTTAATGCAACACCTGTTACAATCTATCTATGGACAGAAAGTGTTGGAACTTATTGGTGTACAAAGTACCCGCACAGCCTTCAACGCAACGAGTGTATGTTTGGCGTAAACTCAAGAGTTGGGGCGCACTTTATCTACAGCAGTCGGTGTGCGTGCTACCGCATAGAGAAGACTTGCAACAATATTTAGCAGAATTGAAAGCAGACATTACAGCAGGTGGTGGTGAAGCAGATTTATTGATTATTTGGATTGATGAACCCGAGCAAAATGCTATGTTGGTAAATCGTTTTCAACAGCAGGCAGATCGAGAATATCAAGAGTTTTTGGGGCAATGTCGGGATTTGCATCGCGAATTGAGCGAGGAACGGAAAATAGGTAATCTCACCTTTGCAGAATTAGAAGAGAACGAGGCGGAATTAAATAAACTGCGTTCTTGGTTGCCAAAAATCCGCGATCGCGATTTGTTTGATGCCCCAAAATACTCACAAGCCACTGAAGCTTTGAAGGCGTGCGAATTAGATTTTCAGCTATTTTCCCAACAAATATATCAAGCAGAAGGAATAGACTCAGAATCTTTATAAGTAAATCGATCTTAACTAATGGTGTATACATAGCCTAATTTAAGCATCACCATTGTAATTTATGCCTATAGATAGATGTTGTTTTTACTATTTATTAACGTTGATTCTATAATTAAATTAGTATTATTAAAACTTAAGTAGGAAAACCGTACTTATCTGATAGGTTTTCTATACCATATTTCTAAGTTTAGCTGGATAAAATCAAAATATAGCTGAAGTAATGCTGTTTTCGGAAAAATTTACACAGCATTAGCAGGAGAGCAAAAACATGACAAATCAATTGAAAACGGCTACTTTGCTTGCTGCACTAAGTGGTCTTTTGATTGCAATTAGTTACTGGGTAATTGGCGGTTCTAGTGGTTTGATTATCGGGATTGGCTTGGCAGCAGCAACCAACCTGTTTTCTTGGTATCAATCAGATAAAATTGCCCTAGCAGTATACCAAGCGCAACCTGTAAGTGAAAGGGAAGCACCAGGACTTTATCGGATGGTGCAGAAATTGAGCGATCGCGCTAACATTCCTATGCCTAAAGTTTATATCGTTCCAAGCCAGGGTGCTAATGCCTTCGCTACAGGGCGCGATCCAGAACATGCTGCTGTAGCTGTCACTGAAGGTATTTTAAATATATTGCCAGAGGATGAACTCGAAGGCGTTATCGCCCACGAGCTAACCCATATTATTAATCGTGACACTCTCACTCAAGCTGTTGCTGCTACTGTAGCTGGTGCGATTTCATTCTTAGCCCAAATGGTTAGTTATAGCCTATGGTTTGGCGGTGGTTCGCGAGATGACAACAGAGGTGGAAATCCAATAGGAGTATTATTAACAGTCATGCTTGCTCCACTGGCTGCGACAATTATTCAGCTAGCAATTTCGCGCACGCGAGAATTTTCTGCTGATGCCGGTTCTGCGAGATTAACTGGTAATCCCCGCGCTTTAGCTAGGGCATTGCAACGCTTAGAAGCTTCAGCAAAGCAAATGCCTTTAAATGCCAATCCAGCTTATGAGCCGTTATTAATTATTAATTCCATTTCTGGACAGTTTATGGGTAACTTGTTCTCTAGTCATCCAGCTACAGAAATGCGAGTTGCAGCATTGCTGAAATTAGAGCAACAACTGCCAACAAAAGCTTATTAATTTGTCATTTGTCATTTGTTCTTTGTAAAATAAATAAATGGCTAATGACTATTAAGATATGGTGCAGTTTTTATTGGAGAGTAAACTTTGCAATTAAGGATGTTTTAAGTATGAATTCTAACAATATCGAATCTACTGAATCCATAGTAATTGTAAAAATAAGTTCTGAAACCGACAAATTAGTGGAAACCGAAATGGCTGGTGAAACTGATGAGGTGAAACGCGAAACCAAAGCCTTAATTGAAGCGCTAAAAAGACGCGCTCAAGCTGAGGCTGATTCCGCAGGTACTCTCACCCGTGAAACCTATTTGAAAGTTGTGCGTCAAGCACGGGAATTAATTGAAGGAAGGAAACTGATACAAGGCGATCGCTTAGAAAACTCTTGGGCGATAATTCAAGATGAAGCTGAGAGAAACTGGCACTTATTGATGAAAGACTTAATAGACTTTAACTTTCGCCTGCAAAAGGCTGTAAAAGCTGCTTGGGAAACCTTCAATAACCCTTACTCTCGTTAAAGAGGGTGCGATCGCAGAAAACTGAAGTGACTTATTTGGGTAATTAGAATACTAATTCAGTATTCAAAAATTATCTTTCTTGGGGAGATAAGGGAGAAAATACTACCTCTTCTCCCCCATCTGTTTTAAGCACATCGCAATTCGACGATTTTCTATTTTTTCTGCTTCAAGTGATAGAGTGCTAATAAGGAGCAAAAAGCACAAAATTGTTGTTGGTTAGTGACAAGCCAGGAGATAATTGTGCAAACTGTACCTGACTATAGACACCTGCACTACCATCCTCATCAAAGAACAATCCACCTGTAGTCGAGTTATAAATAAATAGCTGATTACTTGTGGTTGCAGATGCTCCGATTGTAAACTGACTTGTCTTAAGTACACCTAGTGATAAATCGCGACTAGGAAAACCACGAGTTGATATCTCAATTAGTTCATTAGTGGCGTCAAAGTCATAAAGGCGCTCGACGCCTTCACTGAAAGTATTGAAAACAAAGGTATCAGTACCAGCTCCCCCATAAAGGCTATCATTACCGCTGTCACCTATAAGGATATCATTACCATTACCACCTTTGAGGGTATCATTGCCACTACTACCGTCGAGGGTATCATTGCCATTATTCCCCACAATCAAGTCATCATAGTAGGAACCTGAAATATTTAATCCTTCTATATTTTGGTAGCTAACTAGTCTCCTACCCGCTATAATTTCTCCCTTGTTAGTAGTAGGATTAAATGTTGTTGTGATTCCTGTGGTAGCATTGCTGTAATCAACTCTCAACAAATCGTCACCTTTACCGCCGTCTATCGTATCTTTGCCACCACTATCTATGGAGAGAGTATCGTTGCCATTGCTCCCCACAATGTTGTCATCGTAGGCTGTATCTAAGATATTTAATCTTTCAATATTCTGATAACTAACTTGATACTTGCCTGCTGTCATCGAGCCAATGTTAGTAGTGGCATTAAATGTTGTTGTGATTCCTCCAGTAGCATTGCTATAATCCACGGAGAGTAAATCGTCAGCCTGACCTCCATCTACTGTTTGAGTCACTAAATAAGAGCGGACAGTATCTGGGGATGAGGTGCTTAGATACAAGGAATCATTGCCATCGCCACCAGAGAGTAAGTTATTGCCTGTTGAAATTTCAGCACGTAATGTATCGTCACCAGTGCCACCGTTGAGAGTATTATTACCTGAAGAGGGATGGAAAGTATCTCCAATGTAGGTTCCGGTTCCGATGACAATGCCAGAGATCGAGAGTAAATCATTGCCATCGCCACCAGAGAGTAGGTTGTTACCTGTTGAAATCTCAGCAAGCAAGGTATCATCACCAATGCCACCGTTGAGGGTGTTATTGCCTGAGGATCTAAAAATATATTCCAGTCTATAACCATCAACGCCAGAGGTGGAAAGATAATCATTGCCATCGTCTCCAGAGAGTAAGCTATTACTTTTTGGAGACTCAGCACGCAATGTATCGTCACCAGCGCCACCATTGAGGGTATTATTACCTGAGGAGCCAATAAAGTCGTGTCCCTCAGCAATAGGAAGCTCAGAGGTGAAGAGATAATCATTGCCATCGCCGCCAGAGAGTAAATTATTGCCTTGTGAACCCAGAGCATACAATGTATCGTCACCAGCGCCACCATCGAGGGTGTTCTTGCCTGTTGAAGAGTCAACATTGAAAGTATCGTTACCAATACCACCAACAAGGGAATTATTGCCAGTATCCTCAACGAGGATGTCATTCCCTACGCCACCAATAAGAGTATCATTGCCTACACCACCCCGCAGTAAATCATTGCCACTTTTGCCATCAATAAGATCGTCACCCCCCTGACCATTGATGACATCATCTGAGTTGTCAAAGCCGCTAACATTATTGTTCAGATCGTTAAGGAAGGTGACTGTGTTCTTGTTGAAGATAGTACCTTGAGTGGAGTTGGCATTGAAGACATCAAAGCTGTCAGTAATGGTAGTTTGTCCAGAAAACAGGATATTGCCTGAGTTGACAGTGGCTCCTGTAGATAAGCTTAGGTTATCCAGGTTTTCTAAAGCAAAGTTTTGTAGGATGATTTTGGGACTATTGTCCGCGTCAAAGGTGATTTCTAGATTGCTGCCATTCTGAGTCAGCACTAAATTTTGAGCAGTTAAGCCGTCGCCAGCGAAATTTAGGGTGTCTACTTCGGCAATTACTGCTGCTGTTGGATTAATTCCTTTACCTACCCCACCGAAATCAGTGATTGTATCACTACTTGCACCCGGGCTATAAATGTCGTAAACAAATGTATCCTTGCCACCGCTACCCGTTAAAGTGTCGTTACCAAGACTAGCTATGATGGTATCGTTGCCATTGCTCCCCACAATGTAATCATTGTAGGATGTGCCTGAGATATCTAATCGTTCAATATTCTTATAGTTAATCTGATATATGCCTGCTGTAATCGAGCCAGTATTAGTAGCATGATTGAAAGTCGAAGTGATTGCCTCAGTCGTATTGGAATTGACGGTTAACAAATCGTCACCTGTCCCTCCGTCTACCGTTTGAGTTGCTAAGGAAGAGGGAGCAGTATATGGAACAAACAAACTGAAGGAGTCATTGCCATCCCCTCCATTTAGGATGTTGCTACCCCGAACTCCAGGGGTGTAAAAGTAATCATTGCCATCTCCACCTGAAACCGTATTGTTGCCAGTAGAGTAGCTAATATCAAGGTAGTCATCCCCTGCATCCCCTGTGAGAATGTTATTTCCAGAAGAATAGGAAGCATCAAGGGTATCATTGCCCAGACCACCAATGAGAGTATTGTTGCCTGTACCACCCCGCAGCAAATCGTCACCACTTAATCCATCAATTTTGTCATTGCCTCCCTGACCATTCACCACATCATCTGAGTTGTCTAAACCTGTAATGTTGTTATTCAGGTCATTGAGGAAGGTTACTGTGTTCTTGATGCCGATGCTTGTATCAGTTGAGTTGGCATCCAGGACATCAAAACTATCAGTGATACTAGTTTCCTCAAACCCATTAAACAAGATATTGCCTATGGCTGGTCTTGTACCAGAAGCTTTCAGGTTATCTAAGTCTTCTAGTTTGAAGTTTTGTAGGATGATTTTTGTGGTATTATATACGTTTTCAAAAGTGATTTCTAGATTGTTACCATTTTGGGTGAGTAGCAAATTTCGCGCATTCAATTCATCCAAAAATTCGATAGTATCGACTTTCGCAATTACTGCTGCTGTTGGATTTGTTTCTTTACCTACACCACCGAAATCAGTGATTATATCAGTGCCGCCGCCTGACCTATAAAAAATAAATGTATCTTTGCCGCCCCCACCCGTTAAAGTATCGTTGGCACCATAACCTGTAATGATGATATCATTCCCAGCTTTACCATTAATTATGTTGGGGTCGTTAGTGCCATACAGGGTGTCATTTCCATTGGTTCCAATGATAGTATGTATCATTACTTTCTTTTTCCTTAATAGATGTTTAGCAGTAATTTTAAGTTTTCAACTTTTAGTGTTTGAAGGCACAAAAGTTCGCCGAAAATTGAGGCTTTCGACATACTTTTCTCACTCTTGAAGGTGACAAATTTTTGATGAATATCCTCCTTTCGATCGACTTGCAAATATTACTTATCCAAGCACTTATGACTATCTAAGTCTTAAAGTCGTCTAAAATTCATCAGCGTGTAGATTCGCAAAAAACTAGTTTCAAGCTAATTTCAATCATTCTTCATCGTCACATAGGCAAACATCTGCCATAGACATTGCTAAAGAAGAGTTGAAAAATTGAGCTTGAATGTCGAAAATCCACAACTCATAATTTAGTTATTTTGTCAATGCGTAAGTCTTACTACTAGCCCTTTCTAGGTGAACATTTGTACTACAAAAGAAATGATATTTTAACCTATTTTTGGTATTTTGGCGGCTGCGATCGCTTAATTTACAATCCCAAAATTTAGAGTTTAATCCATAAATTCTTTGTTCAATTCCAGCCGAAGCCTGAAATGCCGTAAAAACCTCGATAGTATATATGCTCACCTTAAAAGGGCTAGTCTTACTAATTAGAAAATAGGGAACACTTGATGGGCTATAGGGAAAGGAATCTTTGTCCTTCACCCTTGGGTATTTGGCTTCAAAATAGGAAATATCTAATAAATAGCCTATACGATAAAAGCGTAAATATTCACTACTCTCGGTTTCACAAATAGGAAATAAGCAGTGTTACCAAACAAGCCCCCCGCTAGTAATCAAACTCAACGCTGGACATTTGCTCAACTTTTTGGACTGGTAAAGCGTAATCCCCTAATGATTTCGCAGTGGGTTATCTGCTGGATAGCCGTGGGGACTGCTGGTGGTCTGTTTGCAGCGTTGTACTGGAATGTTCTAGAGTTTCTAACTCACAGATTCCAGCGATTTGAGGGTTTTAGCCTCCTGATAGTGATGCCACTTAGCGGCTTAATTATTGGTCTGGTGATTCATTATTTGGGAAATCCCGGTGAAATCGCTGTGATTGTTGATAATATTCATTTCCGTGGTGGACGCCTAGATGTTCGCAAAAATCCTTCAATGATTCTTGCTTCTCTAGTCAGCATCTCGGCAGGCGGTAGTGCAGGCCCAGAAGCGCCACTCGTACAGGTAACAGGTTCTTTTGGTACTTGGATTGCCGATCGCTTAAAACTCCAAGGTGAAGACCTCAGAACCATGAGTTTAGCAGCAATGGCGGCTGGCTTCACTGCCTTGTTTGGCTCACCTCTTGGTGGTGCGATGTTCGCTTTGGAGATTTTGCACCACGAGCATATTGTGGAATATTACGAAGCTTTAATGCCAGCCATTGTTTCGAGTTGCGCTAGCTATCTGGTGTTTGCAGCAATTACACATTTGGGTATTGCCCCCACTTGGCATTTTCCTCAGTATCACTTAGAAAGGATTGATGATTTTGCGATCGCGATCGTGTTTGGAATTATCGGGGCAGTGGCGGGATGGATTTTTATAGGTATTTTTCGCGGCTGCGATGCCTTTTGGCAAGCTGTTTCACGTCTGGGCGTCTCTGCATCAACTCCTGTTCCCATTTATGTACGCACAACACTAGCAGGAGTGGGACTTGGCATTTTAGCAGTTTTATTACCCCTTACCCGTTATTTTGGACATGAAGAGTTAGATTCAGTCCTGAGAGCTAACTTTGGTGCTGTTTTTCTCTTAACTCTCGCCCTTGGGAAAATGGCTGCCATTAGCATTACGGTAACAGGTGGGTGGCG
Source organism: Nostoc sp. DedSLP04 (assembly GCF_034530775.1). NCBI lineage: Bacteria > Bacillati > Cyanobacteriota > Cyanophyceae > Nostocales > Nostocaceae > Nostoc > Nostoc sp. DedSLP04. Next base: position 171,190 of record NZ_JAVRCL010000006.1, read on the forward strand.
CGGTGGATTCATCATTCCCCTATTTTTCACTGGTGCTTGCATTGGTAAAGCAGTAGCAGTCTTAATTCCGGGACTCGATCCTGCCCTTGCCATGATTTGTACAATGGCGGCTGTCAACGCAGCGGTAACGCGTACACCGATAAGTACGACTTTGCTACTATCAAAACTGACTAACTTGAGTCCCCTTACGCCAATCCTTTTTGCCAGCTTGATTGGATTTTTTCTTGCCCCTAAAGTTCCTCTGATCGCATCTCAACTCAAATCCCAGAGAGAAGCTACGGATCAAATAAGCGGCTGAGTTAGCTGCCCAGGCAATAAAAAACAATATATGTTAAGATTGTATCAAATTATAGCAATTATTCAAGAGCAATTTAGAATAATTTTGCGCTTTGTTGAGTAAAAGAGCTAAAATCTACGATTTTTGGAGATTTTTAGGTTATGACAACCTCACAGGAGAGGATTATCCCGACAGACTTGCGAAACGAAATGTCGCAGTCTTATCTGGAATACGCCATGAGCGTGATAGTGGGTCGGGCGCTGCCAGATGCCAGGGATGGTCTAAAACCTGTGCATCGTCGCATTCTCTACGCAATGCACGAGCTAGGTCTGCTCCACGATCGCCCCTTTAAGAAATGCGCCCGTGTAGTGGGTGAAGTATTAGGTAAATATCACCCCCACGGTGACACAGCTGTGTATGATGCTTTGGTGCGGATGGCGCAGGATTTTTCCATGCGATCGCCCCTAGTTAACGGGCATGGTAACTTTGGTTCGGTAGACAACGATCCGCCAGCCGCCATGCGGTACACAGAATGCCGCTTGCAAGCTTTAACCAGTGCTGGTTTACTCCACGACATCGAGTATGAAACCGTAGATTTTGCCGATAACTTTGACGGTTCCCAACAAGAACCGACAGTTTTACCAGCACGGATTCCGCAGTTATTGCTCAACGGTTCCTCTGGGATTGCCGTGGGCATGGCCACCAATATTCCGCCCCACAACTTGGGCGAATTGATTGATGCTTTGGTGGCTGTCATCCACAATCCTGAAATCACCGACATCGAATTAATGCAGTATGTCCACGGCCCAGACTTTCCGACTGGGGCGCAAATTTTGGGAACATCTGCCATTCGAGAAGCTTACACTACCGGACGTGGTTCTATTACCATGCGTGGTGTCGCTAACATTGAAACCGTTGAACAACGGGGACGCCCAGATAGAGAAGCAATTATCATCACCGAATTGCCCTATCAAACCAACAAAGCGGCGCTGATTGAAAAAATTGCCGAAATGGTGAACGAGAAGCGTCTAGAAGGGATTGCAGATATCCGGGATGAAAGCGATCGCGATGGGATGCGAGTTGTCATCGAACTCAAGCGTGATGCTTATCCCCGCGTTGTGTTGAACAATCTCTACAAGCAAACACCACTGCAAGCCAACTTCGGCGCGAATATGCTAGCGTTGGTAAATAGCGAACCGCAAGTACTCACCCTCAAGCAGTTCTTAACCGTCTTCTTGGATTTCCGCATCGAATCCATTGCCAGACGCACCCGCTACGAACTGCGGAAAGCCGAGGAACGCGACCATCTTCTACAAGGGTTATTAATAGCCCTGTCTCATTTAGATCCAATTATTGTCTTAATTCGTCATGCTCCCGATGCACCCACAGCTAAAGGCGAATTAATCACAACTTACGGACTCTCAGAAGTGCAAGCAGATGCAATTTTGCAAATGCAATTGCGGCGGTTGACTGCCTTAGAAGCAGACAAAATTCGTCTGGAACACGAAGAATTACAAGCGAAAATCACTGATTTACAAGATATTTTGGCACGCCGGGAGAGAGTGCTAGAAATCATTGAAACCGAAGTCACACAACTGAAAACTAGCTTCGCCACACCCCGCCGCACGGTGATTTTACCAGGGGAAGGGGAATTAGACGATCGCGACCTCATTGCCAATGAAAAAGCGATAATTCTGGTGACAGAGCAAGGGTACATCAAACGGATGCCAGTTAACACCTTTGAAGCCCAAAGCCGTGCTACCAGAGGCAAAGCCGCAGCCAAGGTGAAAGATGATGATACCATTGAGCATTTCTTAACTTGTTGCGATCACGACAGTATTTTATTCTTTAGCGAGCGTGGTGTTGTTTATTGCCTGAGAGCTTATCAAATTCCAGCGAGTTCGCGTACCAGTCGTGGGACACCAATCGTCCAGATGTTACCGATTCCCAAAGAGGAAAAAATCACCTCGATTGTACCGGTTGACGAGTTTAGCAGCGAAGAATATCTGGTTATGCTCACCAAAGGTGGCAATATCAAAAAAACCGAATTGGCAGCCTTTAGTCACATTCGCGCCAATGGTTTGATAGCCATTTCCTTAGAAGAAGGCGACCAACTCCGCTGGGTGAGACGCGCTAGAGTCGAGGATAGTGTAATCATTGGTTCTCGTAACGGGATGGCGATTCACTTCCGATGCAACCACGAACAACTGCGTCCTTTAAGTAGGGCGACTCGTGGAGTGAAAGCCATGAAACTCAAAAATAAAGATGAACTTGTGGGTATGGATATTCTCCCCGCAGCAATTCTGGAAAGTTTGGATGTTGCAGAAGCAGAAATTGAAGATATCGAAACAATCGAAACAGAAGATATCGAAATTACCGAAATTACTGAAGAGTCCGCAGAAGTGTCTAGCAGTGGCATTGTTGGCCCTTGGGTGTTGGTAATTACAATGGGTGGATATGGTAAGCGCGTCCCAGTTGCCCAATTCCGGCTGCAAAATCGTGCTGGTCAGGGTTTAATGGCAACCAAGTTCAAAAACCGCAAAACTAAAGACAAGCTAGCAACCCTACGCATTGTTAACAACGATGATGATGAAATCATGATGGTGACAAATCGCGGTATTATCATCCGTCAAGCGGTGAATGCAATTTCTATCCAATCGCGATCGGCAACTGGAGTCAGAGTGCAGCGTTTAGATGAAGACGATGCTATTACCGGAGTAGCAATAATTCCACCTGATGCTGCCGATGCAGAAGAAGCAGAGTAAAAAGCAGGGGGAGAGGTTAACCGCCTTACTCCCTTATTTAATCGCCTTAGCTAGCGGCATTTTAATGGGGCTAACTGTAGCCCCAGTAGGTGCATGGTTGTTGGCTTGGATTGCCATAGTTCCCTTATGGGTGCTAGTTGTCACTTCAGCCAAAGGTAAAAACAAATTCCCCCCTGCTTTCCTCTGGGGTATCGGTTATCACGGTGTCGCCCTATCTTGGATTACCGGAATTCATCCCATGACTTGGTTGGGCGTTCCGTGGTTGCCAAGTCTGGCAATCACCCTTTTTTGTTGGGGATTTATCAGTGTCTTGGGAGGGGTATTTCTTGCTATTTGGGCAGCTGTTATGGTTCGCCTAGCCGGACAAAAACCGTGGTTACGGTTACTGATTGGTACAGCCGTCTGGTGCGGCTTAGAGAGTCTGTGGAGTGCAGGCCCTTTATGGTGGAGTTCTCTTGCTTACACACAAAGCCCGCACAATCTCGTAATTGTACATCTAGGGCAACTGTCTGGGCCTAATACTGTGACAGCTGCGATCGTTGCTGTTAATGGCTTAATTGCTGAAGCGTATATAAACCGACAAGATACCAAGATGTCCTTTGCGCCTCTGCGGTTCGTTAATAAATATTTGGCGAGCGCCACAGGACTATTAATTACCCTACACCTTATTGGTTTTATCTTATATAGCCGTCCCATTGCTCAACCCCCAGAAGCAGCCTTAAAAGTGGGGATTGTTCAGGGTAATATTCCAAACCGACTTTTACGAAGTTCTGAAGGGTTTCGTCGCGCCCAAGAAAACTATACCAATGGATATCTAACTTTAGCAGACCAAGGTGTAGATGCAGTCCTGACTCCAGAAGGAGCCTTACCTATTTTCCAGCGTAACTTGCTGGAAACGGCCTTAGTCGCAGCCGTGAAGGAAAAAGGCGTAGTTGCTTGGATTGGAGCTTTTGGCGAACGGGGAGACAGTTATACAATTAGCTTGTTTACTTTCAACAGTAAGGGTGAAATTGTCAGCCGCTACGATAAGTCCAAGCTAGTACCCTTGGGAGAATATATTCCCTTTGAAGGAATTTTAGGCGGGTTAATTCAACGCTTATCGCCTTTGGAGGCACACCAAGTTCCCGGTTCAGCAAATCAGCTATTTGACACTCCTTTTGGTCGGGCGATCGCTAGTATATGTTATGAATCTGCTTTTCCCGAACAATTTCGCCGTCAAGCGGCGGCGGGTGGACAATTTATTGTCAGTTCTTCTAACGATGCCCATTACACTGCATCCATGCCATTCCAGCATCATGCACAGGATATCATGCGGGCTATTGAAAGCGATCGCTGGTCAGCACGAGCAACTAATACCGGATATTCAGCCTTTATAGATCCTCATGGCAGAACTTTGTGGATGTCTGGATATAATACCTACGAAACTCATGCTGAAACAATTTATCGGCGACAGACAAAGACTTTATATGTGCGTTGGGGTGATTGGTTAACACCGTTGTTGTTAATCTCCTCTGGAGGAGCTTGGCTGGGAATTCGCGGTATAAAGAAATTTAGTAATGTTGGAAATCCCTAGCGGATTGAGTCTTTGGAATTATTAGCGAATTCCTCTGATGGGGCGGTTTTTGGGGGAAAACTTTTCGATTTACTAAAATTATGAATTTCAGAAGCGGTGAGGTCGCGCCATTGACCCAATTGTAGGTCATCTAATTGTAGGTGAGCAATACTGACCCTGACCAGTCGCAAAGTCGGAAAGCCAACAGCCGCAGTCATGCGCCGAACTTGACGGTTTTTTCCCTCTGTTAAAGTCATTTCCAGCCAAGCTGTCGGTACATTTTTACGAAATCTAATTGGTGGGGTGCGTTCAGGTAGCTGTGGTTCTTCTGATAGAAGCTTAACTTCTGCTGGTTGAGTGCGGTAATCTTGAATTTCCACACCTGTTTGCAACCTTTTGATAGCATCTGCATCTGGAATTCGCTCTACCTGTACCCAGTAAGTACGTTTATGACCAAAACGCGGATGGGCAAGGCGATGTTGCAATTGTCCATCGTTTGTTAACAGCAGCAATCCTTCACTATCCCAATCTAAGCGTCCCACAGGATACACATCAGACACATCAATATAATCTTTTAGGGTGCTATGTGTAGGGGCATCTTTTGTAAACTGGCTGAGAACGCCGTATGGTTTGTAAAAAATAATATATCGGTAATGATTGGGCATGGGGCATTTGACTTCTGAATTCTCTTTTAACAATAAGTAAGTCGCTGTGAATATTTATCATCAGGTTCAGGCAGGAGGCAGGAGGCAGAAGGCAGAAGGAAAGAGGGTTTTAGTCCACTTTACTTTTATTAACATAGTTTGATTTTTCCCGCCTGTTCTACTTAGAAGCAGAATTTATAAATCTTACTTTAAACTTATAAGTTATCAAGTGAAAAATCAATCGCGGTTAAAACCACAACCTAAACAACGCATACAAACAGAGAAAGCTGCTAAAACTGAAACAATCTCAATTAGTAATTGAAATGACAAAGGGGCTAGAGCCAAACCCCAAATCAAAAGAATTGTCCCGCTAATCATAGCAGTAATGCGATTAATTTCATCTCTAGTATTGAAAACCAAGAATAATGTTCCCAAACCAATTAATAATAAGACTAAGCTACTCATAAATATATTCCTGACTTATACTTTTTCTTTGTGAAGCTGCATATACAGCAGAATTCAGGAGTAGAACACGCTTCATATCAGGTTTTGAGACGAACCGTTGTGTACTTTGTTTCCTAATTTTGAATTTTGAATGCGTGAATTTTGAATTGGTATAACTTATCCTGCCAGAGTAAACGATTAAAAAATATTTAAAAATGCCGCAACTACGCTCGTTGTAGACATCGCTTTTCTAAAGATCGAGGTATTATCTACTCGAACACCGTGCAGCATACATAAAGTCTGAGGTTTTGCATGAAAGTAGCAGTTTTCAGTACAAAAGCCTACGATCGCCAGTTCTTGTCAGCTGCAAATTCTCCTATTCAACACGAGTTAGTGTTTTTTGAACCCCGTTTAAATCGAGATACGGCTATTCTGGCTGCTGCATTTCCGGCGGTTTGTGTATTTGTCCACGATCAGGTTGATGCCCCAACTTTAGAACTTCTCGCCTCAGGGGGAACTAGTCTGGTTGTCCTTCGCTGTGCAGGGTTTAACAATGTAGACTTACAAGCCGCAGCAGATTTAGGAATTACCGTTGTGCGTGTTCCCGCTTATTCACCTTATGGGGTTGCAGAACACGCTGTAGGATTGATTTTAAGCCTAAATCGCAAAATTCATCGTGCCTATAACCGTGTCCGAGAAGGCAATTTTTCTTTAGATGGACTGTTGGGATTTAATTTGCATGAACGTACAGTGGGGATTGTTGGCACTGGCAAAATCGGTCTGATTTTAGGACAGATTATGAAAGGGTTTGGCTGTCACATACTCGCCTATGACGTTTATCGCAATCCCGAATTGGAAGCGCTAGGTGGAAAGTATGTAGAACTACCTGAGCTATTTGCTAACTCCGATATTATTTCCCTGCATTGCCCCTTGACTATTGAAACCCATCACTTAATTAACACTGAGGCTATAAAACAGATTAAGCCAGGTGTGATGCTAATTAATACTAGTCGAGGAGCGCTGATTGATACCCAAGCAGTGATTGAGGGATTGAAGTCTGGTAAAATTGGTTATCTGGCTGTAGATGTCTACGAACAAGAATCGGAGTTGTTCTTTGAGGATTTGTCTGGGGAAATTATTCAAGATGATATTTTCCAGCGTCTAACAACGTTCCCCAATGTACTAATTACCGGACATCAAGCTTTTTTTACAGCAGAAGCTCTCTACAATATTGCCGAAACAACTTTTGCTAATATTACCGATGTTGAACAGGGTCGTCCTTGTGCGAATGAAATTCGCGCCTAAATCTTTAGCAATCTCAAATCCCAAATTGTGTTAAGCTGTCACGCATTAAAATTGCACATCAACTAGTAAGGGTTGTCATTAGTCATTTGTCCTTAGAAACACAAATGACTAATGACTAATGACTAATCACGGTCTATACGGAGTTTGTGCAATATATAGAACCCATTTGATATCTATACAGGAGGGCAATCGAATTTGGCTGAACTACGAGCTAAGTTACAAATTTTATAGATTGATCGTCAGGATTTTTTTCTTGCTTTTTTTGTCGCTCAACACGACTGTATTGTAGGGTAATGTATCCGTTCCCAGCGGAATTGGCAGCTTAAAACTGGGGCTTTTATGATCGAGTTCGCCTAAATCAATGCTTTTCGTTATATTGCCATCTGTTGCAAGATTTGCGGTAAGTTCTCCTTTATAATCTTCAATTAAAAAGTCTCTAAAGAAAACGACTGCCCCACCCTCAGGATCTATACCAAGGATGACCGTACCGCTGAAAGTTGTGCCTTTTCGTTCTTCATCAACCGTTGCCACTGTGATTTCCGAGGGGTCTTGACCGGACTTATCTGCCATAAACTTTTTTCTCTTGCGAATTCTCAACAATTGAAAATGATTTTACAAGAGCGCTATGGGCGATCGCAAAACTCTTAGGACGTATTTCTGCAAGGGAAGTCAATCATGATTAGGGTCGTCCACTATGGTTTTTTTTTACTTGTTCGCGCACCCTGTGGTGCAAATTGGTCATAATATTATCAAGGATACCCTCCTGACACCAATGCTTGTAGTGCCAGAATACAGTTGAATAAGGTGGGAAATCTTTAGGTAAGTCAGCCCAATTGCAACCATTCTTAAGTTAATAAAATACACCGTCAAGAATCTGCCGCTTTGTCCACAGAGGCGGTCTAGTTTTCTTTTTAGTCGGCAATAATGGCTCAATTATTTCCCACTATGCGTCAGTCAAATCGCTTGAATACCCCATTTTCAACCCTAAACTGCTTCAATGCACCTAATTTCTGTTGATTCTACTTGCTCGTCTAAAAGATATCAAATGGGTTCTATAAATTGTTAACATCTTTGTTCCCAGATATAACCAAGGTGCTACACTACATCCATGCTAGGGGTGCCTATATAACCAGGCTGAGATCACACCCTTAACACCTGAGTCTGGGTAATACCAGCGGAGGGAAGCTGTTTATTGAGGAATTACAATATGCGGACTGAATGGGTTGCTAAACGACGTGGGCAGGTTAATGTATCTCAAATGCACTACGCCCGCCAAGGTGTTATCACCGAAGAAATGGACTACGTCGCCCAACGGGAAAATCTCCCGGCGGATCTCATTCGTGAGGAAGTAGCGCGGGGACGAATGATTATCCCCGCGAATATTAATCACACTAACCTAGAGCCGATGGCTATTGGCATCGCCTCTAAATGTAAGGTAAATGCTAATATCGGCGCTTCCCCCAACTCTTCTAATCTTCAGGAAGAAGTTGATAAGCTGAATCTGTCTGTGAAGTACGGCGCTGATACCGTGATGGATTTGTCCACAGGTGGCGGTAACTTAGATGAAATTCGCACCGCAATCATCAAGGCTTCACCTGTTCCCATTGGTACAGTGCCAGTTTACCAAGCTTTAGAAAGCGTCCACGGCACAATTGAGAATCTGACTGCTGATGATTTCCTCCATATCATTGAAAAGCACGCCCAGCAAGGAGTAGACTATCAAACTATCCATGCTGGGATTTTGCTTGAGCATTTGCCTTTGGTGAGAAATCGGCTCACTGGTATTGTCTCTCGCGGCGGCGGGATTTTGGCGCGGTGGATGCTACATCACCACAAACAAAACCCACTTTATACCCACTTCCAAGACATTATTGAGATTTTCAAAAGGTACGATGTCTCCTTCAGTTTAGGAGATTCCCTGCGTCCCGGCTGCACCCATGATGCCTCAGATGAAGCACAATTAGCTGAATTGAAAACTCTGGGACAGCTTACTCGCAAAGCCTGGGAAGATGATATACAGGTGATGGTGGAAGGGCCTGGACACGTGCCAATGGATCAAATTGAGTTCAACGTCCGTAAGCAAATGGAAGAGTGTTCGGAAGCACCTTTCTATGTGTTGGGGCCATTGGTGACAGACATTGCTCCCGGTTATGACCATATCACTTCAGCCATTGGAGCGGCGATGGCTGGATGGTATGGTACTGCGATGTTGTGCTATGTAACACCTAAAGAACATTTGGGTTTACCAGATGCCGAAGATGTCAGAAATGGGTTGATTGCCTATAAAATAGCGGCTCATGCGGCTGATATTGCTAGACATCGCCCTGGTGCAAGGGATAGAGATGATGAACTTTCTAAGGCGCGTTACAACTTCGATTGGAACCGTCAGTTTGAATTATCACTCGATCCAGAAAGAGCTAAGGAATATCACGATGAAACTCTGCCAGCAGATATCTATAAAACTGCTGAGTTTTGTTCGATGTGTGGGCCTAAGTTCTGTCCAATGCAAACTAAGGTTGATGCTGATGCGCTGACAGAATTAGAGAAATTCTTGGCGAAAGAGGCTGTGACTCAAAGTTAACAGGTTGTTATGTCGAGTCTAGTTGAATACTTGTAGCGGTTTTCAGAATTGCGGTTTAAATAGTTTTGTCGGGTGCGTTAGGACGAATGTCCTAACGCACATAAAATTCCAGATGATTTACGGGTGATTTGATTTTTGGAAGCCCCACTATAATTAGTAATTAGCTGTATATTCAATCCAAATATTGTGATATTTCTTTTTCCTAGTGATTACTTCAATCCTAAGAAAGCGGATGCAGCATACTTGGAGCAAGTTGCTTGTATGCAAAATGCTGGGTTTGCAACTTCCGTTATTTCTTTGGAGTCGCTGGGATCTGGTTCATCAAGAATTATTTCAGTCCCCACTTCTGATTCAAAAGTGGTCTACCGGGGTTGGATGCTCTCGCCCTCCGATTATGAGTTATTAGTTACTGTTGTAGAGAGTACAGGAGCAAGTGTCTTAACTTCTAAAGCTGAGTATTTAGCTACACACTATCTGATAAACTGGTATCCCCTGATTACTGATTTAACTCCAGAGACTAAATTTTATTCCGTCGATGATGATTTAGAGAGTGAGTTGAATCAACTTGGCTGGAATGGATTTTTTATCAAAGATTATGTTAAATCTCTCAAAACCTCAGTTGGATCGATGATTGATAAAGCTTCGGAAATCGAAACAGTGGTTGCCGAAATGCAGAGGTTTCGGGGCAGTATTGAGGGAGGTATCTGTGTTCGGCGGATTGAAGATTTTGTGCCTGAAACCGAAAGGCGTTACTTTGTCGTATATGGTAAACCTTTTGCTGCTTTACCAGATGAAGAAATTCCAGAGATTGTTTCTGAGTGTGCCAAGCGCATTAAAAGTCAGTTTTTCTCTGTGGATGTAATAGAGCGTAGAGATGGTACTAAGCGGATTGTAGAAATTGGTGACGGGCAAGTATCAGATATTGTTGGATGGACGGCTGAACGTTTTACTCAACTGTGGGTAGTGTGATGATTAAACCTTTGCGATCGCTATTAGTTTATAGCAATTTTCATGTATTTGAACTACATCTATTGTAAGGGCATAGCATTGCTGTATCCTTACCGCGCGGTCTATTTATCTGAAAATAGCTGTAAGGTTAGTTGCGATCGCACTTTTACTTCGTACAAGAGTAATCGTAGCCTCTGTTAGAGAAGGTATCGCTTTCCAATCAAAGCTAAATCAGTCATTCTGGTTGGTAATCTATGCGATCGCGTTTAATCGCGCCTACTTACTTGTTTCTGATAACGTCTTGGCGGAAGCTGCTACAGGCTGCGCGAAACACGGAAACGTGAAAGCGGAAGTTCCTACAGCGAAAGCGGAAGCTGCTACAGGCTGCGCGAAACACGGAAACGTGAAAGCGGAAGTTCCTACAGCGAAAGCGGAAGCTGCTACAGGCTGCGCGAAACACGGAAACGTGAAAGCGGAAGTTCCTACAGCGAAAAATATTTTGATTTCTGCTCAGTAATATCATGTGCGCTTGATTGCTTATTAAATCCGAAGAACCCCACCCCCGCCAAAGCTACGCTTTGTCTCCCCTCCCCGCAAGCGGGGAGGGGATTAAGGGGTGGGGTTCAATGACTGTGGTTAGCATAACTAATTATGCGGACATGATATAATATTTTATCTGGTATTTAACAGAACATTAAAAATACCCCGCGCGATAAGGGCAACTCTAGAACGCTTTTTCTAACCTAACTTTTACCTTAAATTGACACCAATGCACAGCTGTGCGCCCCCTATTTAAAATCCCATTTCAATGGTAAAGCTGCGAATTTTTCCTGTATCTCCTTCAGATTTATCTGCAACTTCTAAAGTCCAGGTTCCTTGGGGACTTTTACCTTTAAAGGCAGCAAGTTTTGGGGTATTTACCTCGTCATAAGTTGTTTTAATATTATCTGTAGCTCCGCCCTGGCGATCGTGCAGATTTATGGGAAGTATGCCTGTTTGCACTGGAGGAAGAAGAGTAACTATAAGATCCCCAATATAAGTATGCTCGATATCTACATTAACTTTGATGGATTTTAGGAGCGTGGTATTAGCGATCGCCACCGATAATGTTGATATTTGCAAATCGTTAATTGGCACATCTTGCACTGCTTGGAATCTGCTGATGGGTGATGTTTGCGGTGGCTTGGCCAATTCTACAGCTTTCAGAGCATTGATTCGACCGTAACCGTAAAAGGGGCTGCGGCCATTGGCATCATATTTACCTCCAGCTGAATCGATGCGATCGCAGGAGCGTTTTATAATGTCTCGGACTTCATCCCAACGCAGATTTGGGTTTCTGGCAAGAATCAAGGCGGCTACACCTGCTGCACCTGGACAGGAACTAGAAGTTCCGCCAAATTCGTTCGTATAGTTGCCTGCGGCCTCACCCAGATTTCGATTACCGGAATTATAGCCAAGTACACCAGAGCGATCGGTTGTCCAAATTCCAGTGGTTTGAGAAATATCACCATTGTTGCTGGGGAAGGCACACCAAACCGCCTGACCAAAATCACTGTAAGCGCTTCTCGTACCGTAATCGTTACAAGCTGCCACTGCAATTATCTTTTGGTAGCTGGCGTAGCCGTCGTTATCAACACTTTCGTTACCATTGCCAGCTGCAAATAAAATTACACAGCCCTTGCCATTGCGTCCTTTATTGATTGCAAAGTCTATAGCAAGTCGTGTGGAATCAGGCAAAGGTACTTTTTGCTTGTGTGCGGGATCGTCTGGCTCAAACCAAGTCCCGTCTGCTGGGCCCCAGCTGCAAGAAATAACATCAGCACCATTTTGAGCCGCCCAAACAAAAGCATCTGCTTCATCTTGCGATCCCAGCGCCGAAGCTAAACGAATCGGCATGAGTTTTGCCCCTGGTGCTACACCAGATGCCCCAAAATTGCCGTTTGCACAAGCTACTCCTGCACAGGATGTACCGTGGTTATTATCATTTCCCGGTCTGGGATTGTTCGTTTTACGCGTGACATCACGCGGGGCAACAATCTTGCCAGAAGAACGGAACTCTTCATGATCGAGATCCACCCCATCGTCGATAATTGCAATAGTTGTCCCTGTGCCATTGCTCAACTTCCAAGCGGCTTCAACGTTGGCATGGGCGTTAATTGTCTTACCATTAATTGTTGTTTGCTTTAAATGCCATTGCTGCGGGAAAATCTGACGTTGGCGTGACTCGCGCGCTAGTTCGGGATGGCACAATTCAACTGATTCCTCATTTAGAAGTCTCTCGGCGATGTCAAAGACGGCTATACCAGTATTTGTAGGGGCACTGACAAAATAAGCATTTCGTGCATATTCAAGTTGGCGTTTAATTGTTAAGTTGTAACGTCTTAAAACCTCTTGGCAGACACCTGATTCTTCTTCGCTATCAAATTTAACAAAAAGGTTTTCAGTGTAAACTACAGGTTGTTGGGATACTGAATCGATTAAAACGCGTCCGGCAAATTGGACTTCAGACTCATTGTTAAGAATTTCACGGGCGCGATCGCGCAAAGCAGCACCCTGATTTGGAACTTTCGCTTGCAAAATTTCTACACCCGCTTGCCGAAACCGTGTTTTTAACTCAAATTGATTGAGGATGCTACGAGCTGTAGGTGATACAGGTGCGACTTCAAAGGATCTTGCACCAACAATAGTGCTGCGGCTTTCGGTACGCACTACAACGTGTTCGTTACTGATAGCAAATTCATACTGTTGGCCGTTCTGTCCACCATAGCGAACTTGAACCATTGTTTAGTCTCCTAAATGTTTTGAAAATTGGGAAAACCGTATTATGCCTTACTTTTAAAGCTTGCTATACCCATCGTAAGCTTACATTTACTTGATGAATGCTTCTGATTTCATGTGTTATATGTGTATTACGATACAGAATTTAATCTATCTAAGTTCATACAAACTTCGATTAATCTTTCCAGAAAAGAGGGGATTTAAAATCAGGTTGCTTTAAGAATCTTCACTATCTGTAGGGGCATATAACTGTGCATCACGATGAGATATAGCGGTTCTCGAATGGAAGCAATACATTTTGACCTCTCTCCAAACCTCTCTCCTAAAAGAAGAGAGGCTTTGAATTTTACTCCCCTTCCCTTGTAGGGAAGGGGCTGGGGGTTAGGTCTGTATCGCACTCAACTAAGAAGCGTTATAAATGTATTTCGTACCACTGAAAACGCTATAACATCATTAGAACTTGAGAAAGATGTTTTATTTTCCGGCTGAGTATTTTTTACAGGCGTATTCTTTACCCCTGATTCCTGAAGTGAGATTTCAAAAAGACTATTTTTCTGAGTATCCTGAACAAATTCGCGTTAGTGGCGATGTAAGCCTACGCACTGCTGTATCTTACACTCGTAAACCTGGGTACTATGCAGTACATTACAATCAACCCGGCACTGTGGCAATAGGGGCAATTTTACGACTTAACGACGGTGCAATTGCAGTTTTTTCAGGCAAACCCAATCAATCAGAACAGGGTATATTGAGTCCGGTTTATACACTAGAATCCAATGCTTCTTTAGCAGTACCAACTGGACTGGTTTTTATCCGCTTTGCTGAAGGCGTTGATGTGGAGTCGCAGCGCGAGGTAATTAATCGAGCAGGTTATGAAGTAGCAGAAAGCCTTTATTATGCGCCTCATAGCGCTTGGTTACGTGCCAAATCAGGTAATATTGTTGATGCGATCGCTGGAATTTCTCAGTTAGAAGCGATCGCTAATGTTGAGAATGTCGAACCTCAAATGCTTATGGAAAGAGGTTTCAGATAAATTACAAATTATACATATTAGAGATATTCTTACTTATAAGTTGACGGTAATATAAGTACCATACTTCACTATTGCCTAAATCTTTTTTGGTTGAATGACTAGATTTATCCATAACCAATTTGCAAAAGACTATTTGGAAGAATTACTAAAACCTTATGGAGAAGTGCAAGGTTTTAGCCGTGTGGCGGGAGAAGTTCGAGAAATCGATGTTTTATTTTCTCCTTTAACAAAATTCAGAAGAAGACGATCGGGAGTTAATTATGCGATTAAAACCACTTTATCAACAAGATCGGGAACAAGCTATACAAGAAGGGAATAAGCAAGGAGAACAACGTTTAATTATACGTCTACTAAATCGCCGTTTTGGTGAGATTGATTCATCTACTATTGAGCGAGTTCAAGGATTATCTATTGAACGATTGGAGGCATTAGGAGAGGCTTTGTTAGACTTCTCAGCTATTTCTGATTTAGAAGCTTGGTTAAACCAACAAACTGAATAAATCTAATCTGTAAATCAATTAAACAAATTTTATGTGATACTGCACTTTATTCATGTAGGAGCAAGTCATGAATTGCCCCTACAATTGAAAGGAGAATACTAACCAAAACTTTGAACAACGTACATATCATTTCCTGTATCACCGACTAAAAGCAAGCTACTGTCATCACTTTTTAAACTTTGGCTGCCAGCAATGCCCTTTTGCAGAACTTTAATTATTCTTTGGGGAGTGAAAGATTCCAATTCCACAAACTTTCCAGATTCTAACCATGCTAATTCTTCAGCAGATAAATTTTGACGTATTTCTTCAGGCAATTGTTTAGCTGCTTGCGCCGACTCTGGAGAGGTTTGAATGAACATTCCGCGCTTCGTAGCGAGAATTTGACGTGGCGTTAATCCGATATCAATAATTGCAATCTCGCTATTGAGAAACCAATTAACGTTGGTTCTCAAATTATGAACTAAAGCAATTCCTTGTGGATTGCAATCATGCAGTGCATAGACTTTTAAATCGGGATTGCGCCGCAGCATTTGCATTGTGGTGTCAAAAATGCTTTGGGGATATCCAGTAATACTAAGAATTGCACAGTTGTTTTCAAAGTGGAAATTATTAGCGATTAATAGTTGAGCAATACTAGCAGTGTCACAAACGACTAATCTATCAAAACTGTAAGCTGTTACGTCAGGATTAATTGTGGCTGGTGTATTTTCCTGCTTTGGTGAAGGAAGAATTTTGAGAATGGAACCATTTATTTGCTGCCAGCGATTTAGCCAATCGTTAATCTGAGATTCAGAAATTAAAAAGTCTTGTATTAATAATTGAATTCGCCCTAGCTGTCGAGTTCCTAAATATATAGGTAGCATTCCCACAAGAACAATAATGACAAAAAGGGTAAATGACTTTAAAGCAAGAATTCCTATGGAAAGGATAATTCCTCCTATAATTTGTAAATTCCTCGCATACTGTTTGCGACTTACAAGATTGAGTTTAGTTGATTTGCTACTTTCATGAAAGAAATTAATAAACGCAAGATTTACTATTAGCGGGATAAAAATCGTTAATGATGTAACAAGATTAATAACTAGAAAAGGAAGTAACCAGCCGAATCGTGAAATTGACTTTGAGCTTTTTTTTAAACGATTATCTAGAAAATAAAGTAGTTGTTTGGGTGTAAAAAATAAGGTATTATTTGCAGAAATGTCAGCGATCGCCTTTGCAAAAAAAGGATCGGTAATCTGAATATTACTCATACTAGTCGGTTCAAATGCAAAGAGATGATTGCATTTTACACACCGACCTTGATTAGCTGTCCGGTCTTTTAGTTTATTGTCAGTTCCGCAGTTAATACACTTCATAATGGTTATTTGATATTAGTTATCTAATACCTGATTTGTTAATATAACACTGTAATCTTCGCGCCGACGAATCAAGCGATGTGTGTCATTTTCTAGCAAGACTTCCGCCGGCTTGGGACGGTGTAAAAAGTGAGACGACATTGCATAACCATAAGCACCGACATCTAGAATGGCAACGATATCGCCAATTTCTAAAACTGGAAGTTGGCAATTTTTCCCTAGATAATCTCGTGAATATGTAGTGTTACCACATATATCAGTTGTAAATAGGGAGACGCGATTAATCGCGTCTGTACAAGAGTGGGGAATTGAGGATTTGTTTGCTTGCTTCCAGGTGATAATTTCTCGATAGCCGCCGTGTACTGAGGGTACTGAAAGATTAGCAACGGTGGTATCAACTCCAACAATCTGTTTTTCTCCTTGCCATTTTACCGAAACAACTTGAGCAAGCAAAGTTGCACATCCAGCGATCGCACTTCGTCCCGGTTCAATCACCAAATCAATTTTCCGCCCTAAACGAGTAATTCTCTCGGTTAACTCAGCCCCAAATATTTCCCAGTCAAAGGCTGTTTTGTTGTGGTGATAAGGATAGCCAAAACCACCACCAAAATCTAAATATTCCCAATCAGGTAACTTTTGTGCTGTGGCGATTACCGTATCAATTACTTGGGTAAAAGCGGCTGTGGCATTAGTTCCCGTTCCTCGATAGAAGTGTAAACCACTCAGCTTTAATCCCACCTCAGCAGTTAAAGCGATCGCATCACCAAATTCTTCTGGACGTACACCAATGCGGCTATCTCCGGTAATTTCTGGCAAATTGAGGCGTAAACCAAGGCGAATCGATTTCTCTCTGTGTTTGGGCAAAACTTCACAGCACAACTGTAATTGAGCAAGGCTATCGAGATTGAGTGTTGTAACTCCCCAATTTAGGACTTGTAGCATCTCAGCCTGATTCAAATTACTGCCGCTATAAACAATCTCGCTAGGATCGAAACCAGCTTGCAATCCTAAATAAATATCTCCTGGCGTATTGGCGTGAAGTCCCCATCCAAAGGAACGAAAAATTTTTAACAGCGCAACGTTGCCATTAGTAACACTGGCAAACCGAAATTGCGTGCGCGGATAACTGACTGCTTTGCTAATCCGTTCAATAGTTTCGCGCAAGCGATCGCCATTATAAACATAAAGCGGAGAACCATAAGTACTCAGTAACTCCTGAGCAAATTCTTTAGAGAAAGGGAGATTAAGACGATTATGAGTTAAATTATTTGATACCATTTACCAAAAATACTAATAAAGTAAATTACGAATTACGAATTACGAATTATTTTGTAATTTCTCCATAGCCAACGATGTAACCAAAAGGGATGATCCCAAGACTGTTTAGTTATTTCTTCATTTAAAACGTGCGATCGCCAAAGTTGCCACATAATTAGTAACCAGAGTGTTTCACCAATTCGACGGCCTTGAATAGCTGCTCCTAGTTTGCCTTCAACGATTTGTGCTGCGATGTGAGGATAAAAATGGTTGTTGGCGCGAAGTCTTTCTGGATTGAGCCAAATACCGAGTTGATGCCAAAAATCATTTAAACACCAAGAAGTTAAAGGAACCCCCATACCCCGTTTTTGTCGCCAGACAATTTCGGGCGGAAGCCAGTTTTCTACAGCCCGTTTGAGGATATATTTTTCACAAGCACCCTGCAAACAGAGTTCTCCAGATAAACGGAATGTCCACTCAGCTAAAGGTAAATCACAAAAAGGCGATCGCACCCACAACCCATGAGCAAATCCCAATGCAGTCGCACGGGGATGGATATTCTGCGCTCCTTTGAGCATCAAATTGGCACGGCGGAGGCAATGCAGCAAAGATGGACACTCATTGCGATCTAAAGCCGCCAACAGCCAATCTTCAGGATGCAAATTTTGGATCTGTGCATAGATATCTGGTTGATAAACTTGAGATTCGTATCCTCCAAGACGGTGAAAGGTGCGGAGATATTGCTGGATAAAAGTTTCCTGTCCGGCGGGATTTTCTGCTTGATAAACACCTGCGGCAATTAAAGGTTTGTTCGTCCAACCAGCAAACAATTGATCTCCACCTTCACCGTTAAAAATTACTTGAGTTTCCTGACTCGCTCTCTCAGATAGGAGATACAATGGCACACACACCCCATCTCCAAAAGGCAAATCTAATGCTTGCACAGTCGGAATTAAAGCATTCTCAATCGAATTTGGGGTTACTGCAACTTTAATAAGCGGAATTTTGAGAAATTGGGCGACTTGTTCAGCATAGAGATATTCTGGAATACCTGCGTTCCCAAAATCTAAAGTGTAGGCGCGGACTTTCACCCCTGCTTGTACCAGCAGCGCCGCCACCACTGAAGAATCGAGTCCGCCAGAGAGAAATACCCCGACAGGCTCATCCTTTAAATCTGCAATTTGTCGCTCAATGGAGTTTTTAAGGAGAGTTTGCAATTGGGTAATTGCTGTAGCTTCATCTGTTAACTGTTCTGACGCTTCCCGCCATGAGTGGATTTTTTTAGATTCAGGTGTTTGCAGAATACCTGATTGGCGATCGCTCTGCCAAACTAATTCCGTCCCAGCCGTCACTGCAAACACCTGATTAATAGGAGTTAAGGGTGTAGGAACGTAAGAAAAACAGCTATAGCCATATAACCCAGGAATGCTAACTTCTGACTGTGGCAAAATCGGTAAAAGTAATTGCAGTTGAGATGCAAACCAGATTATTTGTCCTTGCACAGTCCAATACAAAGGAACTCTTCCGAAAGCTTCTCTTCCCAAAATTAGGCAGTTGTTTTCTTGGATTACCCAAGCATCGGGTGAATTAAATAATCCTGATGCAAAGATGGCAGCAATTTGATTTTGTTGCAGTGGGGGATTGCCATCAATTCCTATGTAAACAACATTCCAGATGGGAAGAGGATTATTTTCTTGTGTAGAAAACTGACTTTTCTGACCTAACCCCCTAACCCCCTTCCCTACTAGGGAAGGGGGAAAATTCAAAGCCTCTCCCCTACAAGGGGAGAGGTTTGGAGAGAGGTTTTCCACAACACTAGTTAACAGCGCTTCCAACTCCTGTTGAGCGCCGTAACCCCAATAGCCAAGAAAGTGATGCGGGATAACCATCTGGACTATTTAACTTCAAA
This sequence comes from Nostoc sp. DedSLP04, assembly GCF_034530775.1. Lineage (NCBI taxonomy): Bacteria > Bacillati > Cyanobacteriota > Cyanophyceae > Nostocales > Nostocaceae > Nostoc > Nostoc sp. DedSLP04. Next base: position 190,538 of record NZ_JAVRCL010000006.1, read on the forward strand.
GGTTTCATCGCTAATCTGCCGACCTTTTAGGAACATCTGCACTTTCCAATTGCCAACAGTTGCAGCTGGGTTAATAGTGTAGCGACACTGGGTATCCCAGACAGATGTATTAATTTCGCGGGTTTGATAGTTGTTTTGCTTGACAATTTCACCGCTTGGGTCAATCCAATTACAAGAGAGAGCCAGCTTTTTACCCAAAGGTGCATCCTTTAAGGTGACACGATAGAACACTTCTGGATTGGTTTGCCGAGAAATTGTCTTTAAGTCGCCGCCATTATCTTGTATCAAAGTAATGCGGTCTTGTTGAGCAGAAACACGAGAAAGTGTAGAACTTTGCTGCTGCATGAAAAATATTGTCGATGCAATGACAATTACTACAATTGCCACCACTCCAGAGGTAATCCATCGATTCCGGCGTTGCTGTACTTCCAATGCTTGGCGGCGATTTAACTGAATCAGCGCTTCATCTAGTAACTCTGGCGGTAAATTCAACTCCTGTAAAATTTCTTTAACCTGCTGTTGGTCTAGTTCCGCTTCCCGACGCAATTGCAGACCTTCTACTTCTGTAACTATTTGTGATAATTGCTCTTGAGTCAGTCGCCGCGTCATAGCTTAACTCCTGTTGAAAAACTTTATGGCGATCGCTAAATCTCACTTTTGTAGGTACATCATAAGCTACAAAATAAAGTTGTTGCTTTTCGGATTATTTAAGAGATACTTTGTAACAACTAAAATTAATATGACATAACAGAATTGGTATTACCTGTAACAAGTAGAATTAACATGACGAAAAAGATACTTCTTGCAAAAGCCAAAAAACCGCCCTAAAATCAATTTATGGGCGGCTCAAGGATTTTTGCAATAGTATTTTTGCACTAAATTTAAAAAATTACCAATACCTCCTTTTTAGTTTAAATTTCTTGATTTCCGCCAATAGACAATTGTTTTTTGCTATGTTTCAACTCTTTCCAAAGTGACTTAATTTGCTGATAAGCCTCTTCCTGAGACAATTTACCCCCTGTTTCTAGGGAAGTGATGTAACTAATTCTTTGAGAGAATTCTTGGAGGTTGGCATTAAACACCAAATTCTCTGGCTGAAATTTACCATAATACCGGCTACGAGGGTAAAGAAAGCTGTTTTTGTCTTGTGAATTAGATTGTGCCATAACTTCTCTTTTATAATTCTTTCCTTCTTAAATTTATAAACTAAAACTTTCCCCTTTGTGTATATACACAGGATAAAATTCAAATTCCTGAAGAAAGAAGTTAATTTTTTAGTTCAATATTAGGATAAAGCAGAAGAACAGGTAATTAACTGTGGAAAATACTGAAATCAGTACCTCCTCTACTAAAATAAGTAAGTGAAATAGCATTTTGCTAATTAAACTCGACTTCCTCAAATACGGCTCAAATAATATCATGCCCGCAGAATTAGTTATGATTACCATAGCCTTTAGCTAGGGTTGATAGCGAAGGCTAAAGTAAAAGCCATCATCTTGAGCGTTATTACCACGATCGCTCAGATCGATAAATGGAAATCCATAATCGAGGCGCAAAAAGAGATTATCAATTCCCATTGCCTGATTCCATATTAATCCTAAGCCCGCGCCCACTAAAAAAGTTTGACTAGGTAGCAGATTCGGATTATTAGACTGATTCCAGACGGCTCCCATATCCACAAATGGCGCAAGTTGAATTGTGGATAATCCAGATTCATTGCGCTGTACTGTAAACCGATCTTCGATCGCTACCCGAAATCCATTATCCCCAGAACGGCTATTTTGGCGATATCCCCTTACAGATTGTCCGCCACCAATCACAAATTGCTGGGAAGGTAAAAGGCTATCAGGTGTAAGCTGCAAGTCTGCTTGGATGAGCAATAAATGATCGTTACTGAGTTGCTGCACGCGCTGTATTTGACCTAGCCAACTGAAAAAGCGGCCATCGGGTATGGGGTCATTGTTGATAGTTGCATCTAATATATCAACGCCAAAATTAAATTGCGATCGCAAAAACCAAGCTCCTTGAGGTTCGCGCTTGATATAATCTTGAGCAAATTTAATTACACTTGTACGACTAACGCCATTGGCATCAGGCCCAATGCCAAAGGGTTGTGCACGGTTATTAAAAATAAAAGTTTGACCATCTTGATAGGTAAATCCTAAAGATAAGGCAAATTCTTCTCTAGGCGATCGGATCAATGGTTGACGATAATTGATTTCATAAAGATCCTGGTTGGCCCGAATCCCAAAGGCATCAAAGGGTGACTCAGTAATTTCGTTGCGATTAAATGCCGCTCGAATCTGCACTTTCCCATTCATGGCGTTCACGGGAACCTGATAACTAAAATCAAAGACATCGGAACCACCAGAGAGTGTATGGTAATAGGAGCCAGCTAACTCATCTCCCATACCGGTTAAATTGCGCGATCGCAATTCAACACCCAATCTCTCCGCCCCAATACTGGGAGGCGAATAATTATCTACACCCAAACTACCAATTATAGTTTTTGCCTCTTCAACTCTGACAACGAGAATACTTTGACCAACCTTACCCGTTGGACGCAAACTCGCTTCCACGTTTTTGAACAGAGGATCTAGCCGCAGTAGCCTTAGTTGTTCTTCGAGCTTACCAGTATTCAGAGGGATACCAGCACCTAGTTGGATGCGACTACGAATATAAGATGGGTTTAATCGCCGCGTCCCTTGGATGTCAATCTCTGTCAAACGCCCTTCCAACACCTGAATTACCACAACACCATCTGCGGTACTAGATTGTTGAGTATCTGGAATTGCTCTGGAATTTATATACCCTTTATTTAGGTAAAGCTGGGTAACGGCATCGGCGGCTTGTCTGATTTCTTCTAAAGTCAAGTCCCGTCCTTCAAACGGTTTCACTACTGGATTAAAATCATTTTCCTGAAAAACTGTGCTACCTACAACCTGAATTTTCCGAACCCGAATGCGTTGTGGTGTTTCTGGTTGTGGGTTAGTTACTGGAGTAGATTCTGTTGACTGTACTATTTGTAACTCTGACTGACTGCTATTTTGAACCGAGTCCGGTGTAAAAATATTAGCTCTAGCTCTCAGTCCATTTGCAGTTACAATCCAGACCGCAGGCAGAATTAGCAAGCCGCACCGAAAGCTGAAACTGTGCTTACTGCATTTAGTAATAGCCAAGCTTTGCCAATTGTCTAACTGATGAGATAAATAGACAATTTTTTGCTGAGTCGTTGCTCTAGGCTGAACACCAGTTTCTGTTTCTTTTCTCATTTCTCTTCAGTGGAGTGCCTTATTTAACGACTGGGCTGATTTTGATTTTGGAGTATGGTATGGCTGTATGAGTATTTCAATATCATATTTTTGATATTCAAATTTCAAAAGATTTGTAACTAAAACTATAATTAACAGCGATTTCTTCTAAGTGATAGTCCTTAGCAATATATTGTGGTAACAGGTAGAAAACTTGGGAAAACTTCGATGTCACCACTGATTTCCATTGTCATCGTCAATTACAATCGGGAGTCTTACCTTCAAGAAGCGATCGCTAGCGTCTTAGCGCAGACATGGCAAAACTTTGAGTTACTAATTTGGGATAATGGCTCTACAGATGGATCGGTGGCGATCGCTCGCGCTTATACTCAACAAGATGGGCGAGTGCGGGTGGTAGAGGCAGACAATCAAGGAGTTGCTGCGGCTTGTAAGGCAGCGATCGCCCAAACTAGCGGCACTTACATCGGTATATTAGACAATGATGATATCCTTGCCCCCACAGCTCTTGCTCAAACCGCTACAGTCCTCAATCGCCACCCAGAAACGGGATTTGTTTACACTGACTACTTAAATATCGATCGAGATGGCAAAGTTATCGGTTATGGCGATCGCTGTGACATTCCTTACTCTCAATCAGGTCTATTGGTAGATTTCATGACGTTTCACTTTCGCTTGATGCGGCGATCGGTTTATGACCAAGTGGGAGGTGTTAACGAATTGTTCTCTTGCTGTGCCTATGATTATGATCTATGTCTGCGACTTTCAGAAGTAGCCCAAGTGCGCCGAGTCCAAGAGCCACTTTATTTCTACCGAAATCATTCTCAAAGCATCTCTGTTACCAGAAAAAAAGAACAAATACTCTGGTCGCAGAAGGCGATCGCTCAAGCACTTTGGCGGCGCGGATTAGCAGACAAGTTACAAATCGATGTAGAATTGCCCACAAGTCGCTTCATATTACGCTGCAAAAAATCTTTATTAGACCTCTTGCATAAATCAAAAATAAGAAAGAACCCCACCCCGCCAAAGCTGCGCTTTGTCTCCCCTCCCCGCTTGCGGGGAGGGGTTGGGGGTGGGGTGTTAGGGACTTGTACAAGAGGTCTATTGTCTAATATCGCTGCTTCAGGCTTAGTTATTGCCTCGCTGGTAAGTCCGAGATTAGCCCAAGCACAACAAATAGTTCCTGCTAACGATGGGACAAACACAATTGTGACTCCCAACGGCAATCGACTTGATATCACTGGCGGCACAATTTCAAGAGATGGTGCAAACCTCTTTCACAGCTTTCAACAGTTTGGAATTTCACCAGAACAAATTGCCAACTTTCAAGCCAGTCCGGCGCTGCAAAATATCCTTGGTCGAATTACAGGCGGGAATGCCTCGGTTATCAATGGTTTAATTCAGGTGACAGGTGGCAATGCTAACCTTTTCTTGATGAATCCAGCCGGATTTATTTTTGGAGCAAACGCTAGTTTAAATGTGCCTGGTGCTTTTACAGTGACAACAGCTAACGGCATCGGTTTTGGGAGCAGTTGGTTTAACGCTATCGGTGTTAATGACTACATAAATTTAGTTGGAAACCCCAACGGATTTGCCTTTAGTATGAACCAGCCAGGAGCGATCGCCAATGCTGGAAATTTGGTAGTAGGTGCTGGGCAAAATTTGAATTTATTAGGCGGTACTATAGTCAACACCGGGCAACTTTCAGCACCGGGAGGGCAAATTAACGTTACATCAGTACCAGGACAAAATTGGGTGCGTCTCAGTCAGCCAGGAAATCTGCTAAGTCTAGAAATTCAGCCCCTCGCCTCTAGTAGCACCCAACCCAACAACTGGACAATTCCCATTGCCTCAATACCCGAACTGCTGACAGTTGGTAACACAGGCTTAACTGCCAATCCTGATGGAACTGTAAAATTGACAAATTCCAATGTGACAATTCCCATAACTCCAGGTACAACAATTGTTTCTGGAACAGTTAATGCAGCGAGTCAAACAGGCGGTACGGTAACTGCTTTGGGTAAAAAAGTTGCAGTGATTGATGCCAATATTAACGCCTCTGGAAATAATGGCGGCGGTACTGTGCTAATTGGTGGCGATTATCAAGGTCAGGGGACTTTACCCAACGCAGATCGGACTTATGTAGACTCAAAATCCGTCATTAATGCTGATAGTAATTTGAATGGAAATGGCGGACGGGTAATTATTTGGGGTAACGACACAACCCAGTTTTTTGGAAAAATTTCGGCTCGTGGAGGAGCAAATGCGGGGAATGGTGGTTTTGTAGAAGTATCAGGCAAAAATTTCTTGACCTTCAACGGTTTGGTAGATACTTCAGCCGTCAATGGCAACTTTGGCACTTTATTACTAGACCCCAGCACATTGACAATTATCGATGGTGCAGCAGGGACAGGTGATTTTGATGCTACAGCAGGCAATATTGCCTTTGGCGATGCAGATATTGGGGCTAACACTGTTTCTTGGGGTGCGATCGCAGCTTCGGGTGCAAATATCAACTTACAAGCTACAGGCAACATTACCATCGATGACATCACCGGAGCTACGCCCTTAGTGACTACTCCTGGTGTCGCAACATTAAACTTGGGTGCTGGCGGTAGCTTCAGCCTCTCCTCACAAACTGGTTCTGTAAACTTTGTCAATCCCACCAACACAATCCAGACAACTGGGGGAGCGATTAACATTTCTGGAGCTAGTTTATCACTGGGCAATCTCGATACAACTACTGATTTTTCTGACAATAGTGGCAATGTTAACTTGTCTGCGACTGGCGACATCGTTGCGGGCAACATTATCGCCAGCGGCCAAGGCTACTTGGCAGGTAATATTACAGTCACAAGCAGCAGTGGTGGGATTACTCTAAATAATCTCGATACTAGCAACACTGAAGGGTTTAATACTATTAATACTGCTGGAACAGTCAGTTTGAGTGCCACAAGCAATATTCTCACAGGTAGAATTGATGCTTTTTCAAATAATGCTGATGGCTCAGGTCAGGCTGGCGATGTAGTTGCAACAACTACAGGCGGCAGTATTACCACAGAGGCAATTAACTCGTCTGTAGTTAAGGAAGGAGGTGGCGATTTTATCGGCACAGCTGGCACGATTAGTTTAACTAGCAGAGATAATATCACTGTGAATGATGCCATTAACGCCTCAGCAAGTGCGATCGGAGTCGATGGAACAGGAAATCTTACAAGTGGCAACGTTACTTTACAGACTACGAATACATCTGGTAGCAATATTCGTTTTACCAACATCAACACCCAGGCGATCGCAGACGATTTTGTTGATGGAAACACTGTTCAAGGTGGCAATGTGCAAGTGCTAACCAATGGACTTATTCAAGGAATCGGAACCGGTGAAGCGATCGCAACTGGTGGATTTTTTACTGGCGAAGGAGGTACTAACGTTCAACCTTCAGCAGGAGGTACTGTTAGCATTCGCCATGATGGTGGCCCAAACAATGTAGATTTTATTGTCGGTGATGCAAGTGTCAATGGTACAGCAGGGTCAATTAATACAGGTGACAATTCAATCATCACTAATAGCTTTCCAGTCTTGCCAAATGGTGGAGATGCTAGCGGTACACCAATCGGCATCACCATTACATCTGTCAACACACCGCCGATATTAACAGCAAACTCATCGCTACCCGATACCCAGACGAATCAACCTGTTACCTTAACGTTCTCTAGTTTGGCTCCACTGGTCAGCGATGTTAATAATGACATCACCTCCATCAAGGTCGATGTCGTGAATACGGGAAACATCACTGTCAATGGCGTTCCCGTCATCCCTGGTGTTACAACCTTATCTAGCGGCGATACTTTGGTATACACACCTCCAGCAGATACAAATGGGTCGCTAAATGCTTTTGTAATTAGTGCAAATGACGGCGTTTCCTCTTCTGCACCTGTACAGATAGGAATCAACGTCAGTCAAACTCCTACTCCCAATCCTGAAACACCAAATCCTGAAACTCCCAATCCTGAAACTCCCAATCCTGAAACACCCAATCCTGAAACTCCGAATCCTGAAACTCCGAATCCTGAAACTCCAAATCCTGAAACTCCAAATCCTGAAACTCCAAATACTAACCCCTGCACATTCCAATGCAATCTACCAAGTAAACCAAATAACCCTGTCCTCAATAATCCTCAGATTGATAACCCCGTTCTTAATCCCAACCCCACTCCCGAAGACAATTTCACAGATGATTTTGCCGACCATTTAGGCATACCCAGCCCTAAAATCAAAACCCTAGATGATGCCAAAAAAATTGCTCGTAAAATTGAAGAAGCTACTGGTATTAAACCTGCATTTATCTACATCAGTTTTGTCCCTGTGGAAATTTTACCAGAGGGGAATTTAGGCAAAGCTCAAAAATTTACGAAACAGTTAAATACCGTAGCAGAAAAAGATAGCGACCAACTAGAAGTTGTAGTAGTAACCGGAAAAGGCGATCCGATCCGCAAGCGCATCCCAGAAACAACTAAAGCCAAAGTTCTCCAAGTAGCTCAAGAATTTCGTGACCAAATCGTTAGTCCACAAAACCGTCGTCGCACCGGTTATTTGCGTTCATCTCAACAACTTTATCGCTGGATTATTGCACCATTAGAGGCAGATTTACAGGCGAGAGAAATCAACAATCTAGTCTTTTTACCAGATATTGGGTTACGTTCAACCCCAATGGCAGCACTTCACGATGGTAAGGGATTTCTAGCAGAAAAATATAGTATTGGCTTAATGCCTAGTCTTAGTTTGACTAATACCCTCTATAAAGACATCAAAAAATCTCAAATTTTAGCGCTGGGGGTTTCTCAGAGTACTCAGGGACAAGAGCCTTTACCAGCAGTCCCCCTGGAGTTATCAACACTAGTATCTAAACTCTGGCAGGGCAAATTATTGTTAGATAAGCAAGCCACCTTAGAAAATCTTAAAACGATCCGCCGCCAACAACCTTTTGGAATTATTCACATGGCAACCCATGCCAATTTTGCTACGGGTGCTTTGAATAATTCCTATATTCAACTGTGGGAAGACAAGTTACGCTTGAATCAATTACGACAGTTGCGCTTGAATGAACCTGAAGTTGAAATGCTCGTGCTGAGTGCTTGTAGAACAGCTTTAGGGGATAAAGAATCCGAACTGGGATTTGCGGGTTTAGCAGTGCTGGCAGGTGTGAAAACTAGTGTTGCTAGTCTTTGGTCGGTTAATGATGCTGGCACAGCGGCGTTGATGACAAAATTTTATGAGAATTTAAAGACAACTCCAATTAAGGCAGAAGCTCTCAGACAGGCTCAGGTAGCTATGCTCAAAGGGCAAATTTATGTCAAGGATGGACAAGTGCAAGGTTTAGGAGGAGTTGGGAATTTGCCTTTACCTGCTGACAGTGCTGATGAATCACTTATGCATCCTTATTATTGGGCTGGATTCACAATGGTTGGTAATCCTTGGTGAAAGTAGGGAACAATGAAAAGGGTATAGGGGAGAATGGCACGCTTGTTAACGCCAAACCCATTACCTATAAGGCTTTTGGGTGTGGGGTGTGGCTGAGTGGGTGTAGTGAAGAAGGAAAATATTTATGTTCATACTCGATATTTTGTTTTCTTAATTTTCCCCGAACCTGCAACCCTACCCCCAACACCCTGCCTACACGAGCTTTCAGCTTTACAAGCGTGCCATTCGGTATAGGGGATAGGGTGTGGGGTGTGGGGAACCCCATACTTAAAAGCAGGAGTTTCAAAACGGACGCTGTATATCTTGCACATACGTGTCACTACATACATCTTTTGATTTTTTCCATATTTAAAAACAGGGGCTTGTACCCGTTGGGTGCGAGAGAACGTTCTTTATCTAATACCTGCAACCCCACACCCCACACCCTTCTCGGTCATAAATCGAGCGACGTTCTTCTAGTGAATACTACGGTTGAAAGATATGTCTTCTTGAAGATGAACGCTACAATCTATCAGAAAATCAAGAAGTAGTTAAATCCAGAGTGGCTTCATGACGCCTAATTTAACACCTAAAGCGACATTTGACTTTATTAACGTGCTATCCCAGGCTGCGGCTAAGTATAGAGAACCAAAAAGTATACGCCCTAGTGCTGAAATATTAGTAAAGGCGTTGCTACAAGCAGAAAAAACTGCCAAGCAACAAAAGTTGACTTATCCGTTTGAGTTTCTGCTCGGTAAATGGCAACTTTGCTTTGTCACTGGCACTAAAAAAAACAGAGGTAGCGGGGGAATTGTATTAGGCAACGGTTTCTATGTACCCAAGTTCATGGCAATCCATGTTTCCTTTAATGCCACTTTGGAACAAAATTCAGACAGAGGCGAAATTACTAATCAGGTTGAGCTTAACCCAGTTTCACTGAAACTCACGGGGCCAGTGCAATATTTCGGGAAGAAAAATTTATTGGCCTTTGACTTTAACCAGATGATTCTCAGTTTGTTTGGTCGTGTTATTTACAACAGAGCAATCCGTGGTGGTAAAGTTCAAACAGAAGATTTCTACAACCAACCGATAGGTAAACTACCGTTCTTTGGCTTCTTTTTGGTAACAGAAGATTTCATTGCAGCTCGCGGTCGTGGGGGAGGATTGGCATTTTGGATTCGATAAACTTAAAGACCTTTGCAGGAAATCAGGCAGTCTTGCTGGAAGCAAAAGGAAAGAGAATTTGACTTATATCATGTCCGCTTGATTACTTACTAAACTCCAAGAACCCCACCCCGCCAAAGCGTAGCTTTGTCTCCCCTCCCGAAAAGCCTACGGTGTATACACAAGTCGGAAAAAGCTCGATTTTCCCATTGTTCTCTCACTT